>NZ_WASP01000003.1:333851-433689 GCF_009712225.1 Desulfovibrio sp.
ACACAAAACCGGCCTCGCCCCACTGCCCGTTTTCGGGCAGTGGGGGGCTCCTGTTTATATCTGTGGAAACATCTGACTAATCCCAACAAAAACACGTCATTTACCTATTGACGATGCGTGGCCCTGCATTACTTTTAATGGGCAGGCGGCGCGAACAGGTGTACTCTGGACGCACGTCAAGGAAACGACCCGACGGGGAGCACGCATCATGGCAGTATCGTACAAGGATTATTACAAACTTCTGGGAGTAGAGCGCGCAGCGTCAGCTGAAGAAGTATCCAAGGCTTACAAAAAGCTGGCCCGCAAATACCACCCCGACCTCAACCCCGGCGACAAGCAGGCAGAGGAGAAGTTTAAGGAAATCAACGAAGCCTATGAAGTGCTCAAAGACCCGGAAAAGCGCAAACTGTACGACCAGCTTGGCCCCAACTGGCAGCACGGCCAGCAGTTTCAGGGCGAACCGGGCTTTGAGAATGTGCATTTTACGTTCAACGGCAAAAACTTCGACGGTTCGGGCTTTTCAGACTTTTTTGAAACCCTGTTTGGCGGCGGAGGCCAGTTTGGCGGTCCCTTTGGCGGTCAGGCCGCCGGGAGAGGGGCCAATTTTGGGCCCGACCCCTTTGGCGGTTTTTCGTCGCGCCAGCGGCGTGGCCGCGATGTAGAGGCAGAGCTTGGTCTGAGCCTTGAAGAAGTGCTGCGCGGCGGCCCGCGCTCTGTAACCATCAACATGCCCGCTGGTGCAAAAACCCTAGAGGTCAACGTGCCCGCTGGCATACGCGAAGGTGCAAAGCTGCGCCTCGCCGGTCAGGGTGACCCCGCACCGGGCGGCACGCCGGGCGACCTGTTTTTGCGTGTGCGCTATCTGCCCCATTCAGTTTTCAAGGTGGATGGCGATAACCTGCAATGCGACCTTGCCCTGACCCCGTGGGAGGCCACCCTGGGCGCACGGGTTGAAGTGCCCACCCTTGAGGGCAGCGTAGAAATGCAGATTCCCGCCGGTTCCAGCTCAGGGCGCAAGTTCCGCCTGCGCGGCAAGGGCCTGGGCGCTGGCGACAAGCGCGGCGATCTGCTGGTAAAAATCATGGTTCGGGTTCCCGCCCAGGTTACTGACGAAGAACGCGAACTGTGGAGCAAGCTGGCCGAAATTTCGGCCTTCAAGGCCCGCTCGTAAGACTCGCCCCAAGGCTTGAACAGATCACATCTGGCAGCCGCCAGCGGGCACACCCCAGCGGCTGCACACAGGGTTTGCATGCGTATTCCAGCGGCGCCGCCGCAGGCGGCAACCGATACGGTTACTGGTGGAGGACACAAATGAGCATGACCCCAAAAAAATCTTCACTGCCCGTGCCTTCAACGGTCATGGTCTGGCAGGAATTCATCGAAGCCACGGGCATAGCGCCCGAACGGCTTCAGGAACTTCTGGGACTTGGCTGGATAGAAGCCCGCACCAGCGCGGCGCAAGACTTCCTTTTTCGCGATGTAGACATCTACCGGGTACGCAAGCTTGAGCGCATATGCTGCGACTTTGAGCTGCCCGTGCTTGGCGGCACCATCATCGTGGATCTTCTGGAACGCATCGATTCCCTCGAAAGACACGTGCGAAGATTACAGCATTTTGAAGAAGAATAGCCGGTTTGAGAGCATGCAGCCTCCCGGCCAGAAATAACAGAAATTTCGTCCGCCACCGCGCGGACAAGGTGGAGGAAGCTTATGGATATCAACAAATTTACCGATAAAGCCCGCGAGGCTGTAGGTCAGGCCCAAAGCATTGCCGCAGGCATGGGGCATCAGGAAACAGACGCCGAGCATCTGGCCCTTGCCCTTGTGCAGCAAGAAAAAGGCATTGTGCCCCGCATTCTGGAGCAGATGGGCGTACAGCCCAAGGCTCTCAGTGTTGCCATTGAGGGGGCGCTGCGCAAACGGCCTTCTGTCTCTGGCGGCGGCATGGATCCCAACAAGATCATGATTACCCAGAGGCTGGCAAAAATTCTGGGCGACGCGCAGAACGAAGCCAACCGCATGAAGGACGAATACGTCAGCGTAGACCACCTGTTTGCAGCGCTGACCGATGTTTCGCCCTCCTCGCCCCTTGGCGAAGTGTTCAAGGAATACAAGATCGCCCGAGCCCGCTTTGTGGCAGCCATGGAAGAGCTGCGCGGCGGTGCGCGAGTGACCAGCGCCACCCCCGAGGACACCTTCGAGGCGTTGACCAAGTACGCTCGCGACCTTGTGGAGGCCGCCCGTCAGGGCAAGATGGACCCGGTCATTGGCCGCGATGCCGAAATTCGCCGCGTCATCCGCATTCTCTCGCGCCGCACCAAGAACAACCCGGTGCTTATAGGCGAGGCGGGCGTGGGCAAAACCGCCATTGTGGAAGGTCTGGCCTTCCGCATTGTGAAGGGCGACGTGCCGGAGGGCCTCAAGGGCCGCAAGCTCTTTGCCCTCGACATGGGTGCGCTTATAGCCGGTGCCAAATACCGTGGTGAGTTTGAAGAACGGCTGAAAGCCGTACTTAACGAAGTGGAAAAGAGCGACGGGCAGATCATCCTGTTCATCGACGAGCTGCACACCATCGTGGGCGCGGGCAAGACCGAAGGCGCCATGGACGCGGGCAACCTGCTCAAACCCATGCTGGCGCGCGGCGAGCTGCACTGCATCGGTGCGACCACGGTGGACGAGTACCGCAAGTATATTGAAAAAGACCCGGCCCTCGAACGCCGCTTCCAGCCCGTGATGGTTGAAGAACCTACGGTGGAGGACGCAATTTCCATTCTGCGCGGGCTCAAGGAACGCTTTGAGGTGCACCACGGCGTGCGCATCAGCGACTCGGCCATCGTTGAGGCAGTGGTCCTTTCGCACCGATACATCACCGACCGCCAGCTGCCGGACAAGGCCATCGACCTCATCGACGAGGCCGCAGCCATGATCCGCACCGAAATTGATTCGCTGCCCGCAGATCTGGATGAAGTGAACCGCAAGGTCATGCAGCTTGAAATCGAACGAGAAGCCCTGCGCCGCGAAACAGACGCCGCCTCGCGCGAACGCCTTGAAAAGCTTGAAAACGAGCTGGCCGACCTGCGCGCGCAGCAGGCCAACATGCGCAAACAGTGGGAGAGCGAAAAAGGCTCTATCGACAATGTGCGTGAAATCAAGGAGCAGATCGAACAGACCAAGCTGGCTATCGAGCAGGCAGAGCGAGCATACGACCTCAACAAGGCCGCCGAGCTCAAATACTCCAGGCTGCTTGAACTGGAAAAGAAGCTGGCTGCCGCATCTGGCCCGGGAGCCGAAAGCGAAGGCCCGCGCCTGCTCAAGGAAGAAGTGCGCCCCGACGACGTGGCCGAAATTGTGGGCAAGTGGACGGGAATTCCCGTTACACGCCTGCTCGAATCCGAGCGCGAAAAACTGCTGCGTCTTGGCGACCAGCTGCACGAGCGGGTTGTGGGTCAGGACGAGGCCGTTACAGCGGTAGCCGATGCGGTGCTGCGTGCCCGCGCGGGACTTTCCGACCCCTCGCGGCCCACGGGTTCGTTTATCTTCCTTGGCCCCACGGGCGTGGGCAAAACCGAGCTTTCCAAGGCTCTGGCCGAAGCCCTGTTTGATACAGAAGACAATATGGTTCGCCTCGACATGAGCGAATACATGGAAAAACACTCTGTTTCGCGGCTCATCGGTGCGCCTCCAGGCTACGTGGGCTATGACGAAGGCGGTCAGCTTACCGAGGCAGTGCGCCGCAAGCCCTATTCCGTCATCCTGTTTGACGAAATTGAAAAGGCGCACCCCGACGTGTTCAACACCCTGCTGCAACTGCTGGACGATGGCCGCCTGACAGACAGCCAGGGCCGCACGGTAGACTTTCGCAACTGCATAGTCATCATGACCTCCAACATCGGCTCCATGCATCTGTTGGACGGCATCTCTGCCGACGGCACGCTCAAGGAAGGCGCGAGAGAAAGGGTCATGGAGGAACTGCGGGCGCACTTCCGCCCCGAATTCCTCAACCGCGTGGACGAAACCGTGGTCTTTCTGCCCCTGCGGCGCGACCAGATTGCACGCATTGTGGATCTTCAGGTCAACCGCCTGCGCAAGCGGCTTGAAGACCGCAAGATCAGGCTTGAGCTTACCGACGAGGCCCGCAAATTTATTGCCGATGCCGGTTACGACCCGGTGTACGGCGCGCGGCCCCTCAAGCGCTATGTGCAACAGGCCGTGGAAACCCCGCTGGCCAAGGAACTGGTGGGCGGCAAGATTCGCGACGGCCAGACCGTGGTTGTGGACGCGGCAGACGGCAGCCTGCAATTCCGCACCGCATAAGCGGCACAAGGCTGACAGCCAACCCAAAGACAAAAGGGGGATTCCTGAACAGGAATCCCCCTTTTTTAATGACAATTTCACCTTGCGGGTTTGCCCCTCGGATGTGTCTAACTTCTGTAGGCGTTGCCCAAGGCGTCTGCCGACAAGATGGCTGCGGCAATGCCTTCTTCCGTAATGGGAAAGGGCATGCCATGAATGGATTCTTCTGGCAGGCAGGCCTTGCGGGCCACCTTGCGTAGGTCTTCTGCGCTGATATCGGTAACGCCAATGTCCTTGAGGCACACGGGCAGGCCCACCGAGGTGCAGAATTCCAGCACTTCTTCAATTTCTTCGGTGGGCGCGTTTTCCAGCACCAGCTGGGCCAGGGTGCCAAAGGCCACCTTTTCGCCATGCAGGTAGGCGTGGGTTTCTTCCAGCGCGGTGAGACCATCATGTATGGCGTGGGCAGCGGCAAGGCCGCCGCTTTCAAAGCCAAGGCCAGAGAGCAGCGAGTTGGCTTCGATCACGTTTTCCAGTGCAGGGGTTGCCATCTTAGCCTGACAGGCCAGCACTGCCTTGTAGCCATCTTCCAGCAGGGTGCGGTAACAGGTGCTGGCAAGAGCCTGCGCGGCAAGGGTTCCCCTTGCGGGCGGGCAGTCGCCCGTGCGTGCGCCGCAGGGCAGCCCCGCGTTGACGGCAGAACACGAGCGCCGGGTGGCCCGCGCCTCAAAATAGGTGGAAAGCGCATCGCCCATGCCCGAAACCAGATAACGCACCGGCGAGACTGCTATGATCGAAACGTCCATCAGCACCACATCGGGATTGCGGGGAAAGTAGGCGTAGTCTTCCATTTCGCCGTTGGGTTTGTAGATGACCGCCGAGTGGCTGGTGGGCGCATCTGTGGCCGCAGTGGTGGGCACCACGATAAGCCCCTGCCCTGCCGCAACGCAGCGCGCCGTGTCCAGAGCCTTGCCGCCGCCAAGTCCAACGGTGCAGTGGCAGGAATGCTTGCGGGCCAGATCGCCCAGGCGGGCAATTTCATCGCGCGAGCATTCGCCCTGAAAGTCCGTTTCCACAAAGGTAACGCCAAATTTTGCCGCTGTGGCGTCCAATGCCTCGCGCACCCGCCTGACGCTGCTCTTTGTAGCTACCAGCAGGGCCGAAGTGCCGTACTGGCGCACAAAATACCCCAGATTGAGCAGTTCGTTTTCGCCCTGCACATACTTGGACGGACAGATAAACGCTCTTCTCATGGCATGCTCCGCTTCCGGTTTGTGGCCGGCATTGCAGGTTAGAGGCGGTTGCCCCTAGGCTTCTGTTTTCACTCCCAGCAGTGCGCGGGCGTAGTCCTCGCCGCTGAAGGGGCGCAGGTCTTCCATCTTTTCGCCCAGGCCCACATAGGTGATGGGCAGGTGGTGCTGCATGGCCACGGCAATGGCCACGCCACCCTTGGCCGTGCCGTCGAGCTTGGTGAGAATGAGCTCGTCGATGCCTGCGGCTTCCTTGAAAAGCTTGGTCTGCGAAAGGGCGTTCTGCCCGGTGGTGGCGTCGATCACCAGAATGGTGCGGTGCGGTGCCCCCGCGTGTTTTTTGCCCAGCACCTGACGGATCTTGGTCAGTTCTTCCATCAGGTTGACCTTGGTTTGCAGGCGGCCTGCCGTGTCCACATAGAGCACGTCAACGCCTTCCTGAAGAGCGCGGTCCATGGCCTCGTAGGCCACGGCTGCGGGGTCGGAACCGGCGGTACGCGCATGGAACAGCGCGCCCACGCGCCCCGCCCATACCTGCAGCTGCTCAATGGCGGCCGCACGGAATGTATCGGCTGCGGCAATCATCACCTTTTTGCCCTGCATGCGGTCACGGTGAGCCAGCTTGGCAATGGTGGTGGTTTTGCCCACGCCATTGACGCCGATCATCAGCACCACTTCGGGCGGGTTAACGGCGGCAATACGGCGCGGCGCGCGAAAAATCTCTTCCACCTCGGTCATGAGCAGTTCGCGCACCTTGACGGATTCGGTAACTTTTTCCTTGCGGGCGCGTTCTTTCAGGCGTTCAACCAGCTCGATGGAAGGCTCGTAGCCAAGGTCGGCCATGATAAAGAGTTCTTCCAGCTCTTCCCAGAAGGCGTCGTTGAGTTCGCCGTGCCCGGCAAACAGCGCGTCCAGCCCCTTGGCAAACTGCTCGCGCGTGCGCGAAAGCCCCTGGCTGATCTTGAGAAAAAGGCGGTTGCGCTCGTCTTCCTCGTCTTCCATATCCAAAGCCAGAGCCAGCCGGTACTGCAATTCAGAGCGGAATTCTTCCACCTGCCGGTAACCCATGCGGGTGAGCCATTCCTGAAAATCGCGCACAAAGTTCTGGGCTTCGGCTTCCGGGGCATCAAGGGCGCGCAGCAAAAAGAACAGACGCTGCCACAGCAGGTCGCCAGTTTCATCCACGCCTTCAAGCACAATGCCAAGCCATACGGAAAGTCTGGGTTCCGCCTCGCGCAGGCGCAAAGTAAGGGCTTCATCTGCGGGGCTGACCACAAGGGGCTGCCCCGCCTGCTCCATTTCTGGCGCGGCGGCTTCGGCAATGGCTTCTTCGCCAGATTTTACAGCGTCTACGTCTTGCTGTGGAGCGGTGGCATCGGCCTGTTCCGCACCGCCAAACATTTTTTTAATGGCTGAAAAAAAACCCATACTATCTCCTTATCTTCCACCCTCTTGAACCGAGGGCTTGCTTTCCTTACGAGGCTGCCCTTCCAGGGCTTCCAGCACTTCACGCAGCGCCAGCACGCATTCTTCCACGGCCTGAGCCGCAACCGCGGCATCCGCATCATTCACGGCCCACTGCATGGCGTGTGCGGCAGAGGCCAACCGCTCCGCGCCTACGCAGGGCGCTGCTTTTTCCAGTATCCGCCCAAGGCGGCACAGGTTTTCCGCGTCTTCTGCCGTGTAAAGCCGCAACAGCAAACTTGGTGCACAGGCAAAGGTTCTGCCAAACAATCCTGCGGTGATGCGCCAGGCTTCAGGCCTGCGCAGCAAGAAGGCGCGGCCAAGCTCCGCGCTTATAACTGTGCCTGCCGCAATGCCGTCGCTCTGCGGGGCGGGTGTCATATCGGCAGTTGCCATTTCTGTCTGCGCCTCTACCGCTGGCATTACCCCACCAGCCGGAGCAGGGGCAACGGCAGGCGCAGGGTCGGGAGCAGGAGCAGGAACAGATGTCTGCCCTTCGCCAGCCAAAGCCGCGACAGCAGAATCCGCCTGTTTTGACGCGTCCGCACGAAATGGTGTGCGCACAAAAAACAGAACCCGCACGCGGGTCAGATCACCCCAGTGCCACAGCAAAAGCAGCAACACCAGCGTGCAAAAAACAGCAGAAAGGCTGAACCGCGCCACTTCCCTGCGCGCCTTTTGCGCCAGATCTTCATCAGTGATGCGGGGCGAAAGGTATACTTCAACCGAGCCCACGGGGCGGCCTTCCATCTTGAGCGGGTTCATGCCCTGCACGCTGTTTTCGGGAATTTCATCATCCCACGGCACGGGTTCCCACTGATAGTTGCGCCGCTGCCCTTCCAGCATGCCCTTGTTGGTCTGCACCTTGATGGCATAGATGGATTCGTCGGCCATGGCGGCCATAACAATGGTGCGCGCGGCCAGTTCGTCCAGCTCCCAGGCGGGCAACGAAAGCAGGGCCGCCAGTTGCGCCGCCATGCGCCCGGCATCGCTGCCAAGACGGTTTTCGGCCTCCTGTCTGTCCTCATTGACGTTCCACACGCCCATGAGCAGGAACAGCAGCAGTGCGGCGGCCCAGACAATCAGGGCCAGCCTGCGGCGCATAACATGATTTATATGGGCCATACACGTTGTCGCGAGAACCGCATCCCCGCGCTCCTTACTGTTAGTGTGGTCTGCCGTGCAGACGGTGTACCAGCGCGCGGACAGCCACAAGAGCATCGCCATCGCGCAGGGCCAGTAGACATAGCAGCCAGGCCGCCGCACCGCCAGCAATGGCCACGGCCAGCTCCAGCCAGATGCCGTAACCGCGTAAACACTCAAGCAGCTGCCACGCTGCCAGAGCTGTGGCCGCCGCAGCCGCGCACTGCCGCAGCACAGAGGCAGCGCCGGGCAGGCAGGCCAGTCCCGCAGATGGGCCCGTTGCCGCGCCCAATGAATTCTTTTTCAGGCTGCTGGCAAGTATGTACAGCAAAAAGCCGCATTGCAGCCACAAACCCAGACTCACGGCCAGCGCTGGAGCCATGACCCCAAGGCTGCCCGAAAGACTATGGACCAGTGCCGCCCCAACCGCAAGCGTGGCTACCACGGCCCACACAGCGCTGACAGCAGTGCGCCGCACCTCGCCCAAGGCATTGCATGCGGCCAGCAGCGACCGGTTGACCGCAAAGGCGGGCAGACCCGGCAGATAGGCCCACAGGGCAAGCCCTGTTTCATAGGCTGCGTTGTCGCCAAAGGCTCCATGGCGCAGCAAGCCTTCAACCAGGCGAGGCCCCACAGCCCACAGCCCAGCGGCAGCGGGCAGACTCAGCAGCAGGGTCAGGCGCAGCGCCGTGCGCAGCTGATCGGAAAACAGGGCAAAATCTTTGGCCGCAGCAAGGCGGCTCAAGGTTGGCAGGCTTGCCATACCAAGGCACACGCCCACCAGCCCCAGAGGCAGCTCCAGCAGGCGCTCGGCATAATACAGGGCGGCAACCTGCCCGCGCCCAAGGCTTGATGCCAGCGACATGGCCGCCAGCATGGCCAGCTGCGGGGCTGAGGCCCCAAGCAACCCTGCGGGCAGACGGCCCAGGCATTTCCATGCGAGGGATGCCGCACGCGAATGCAGCGCAGCCTGCTCTTTGTCCTGACCAGCATCTATGCTGGCAGCCCGATGAGCATGCACAGGCGGCAGCAGACGCCGCACGGCCAGCCACTGGGCAAACCACTGGGCCAGGCCGCCGCACAGCATGCCCACGGCCAGCGCGGGCGCTGCAGGCAACAGGCCCAGCCCCGCAGCTGCGGCAAACAGCAGAATAACAATGTTGAACAAGGCAGGGGAAGCCGCAGGCAGCCAGAACACTCCAAGGCTGTGCAACAGGGCCATGCCAAGGGCCGCCATACCCGCCGCCAGCGTATAGGGCAGACAGATACGCAGCAGGTATATGGCCTCCTGCCGCTCTGGCCCGTAAAAACCGGGGGCCAGCACTTCGGCAAGCCAGGGAGAGCCAACCATGCCAAGGGCGGTAATAAGGGCCAGCACAAGGCCCAACCGTGTGGCCAGAGCCTGAGCCAGCAGGCGCATGCTGCGGCTGCGCTGCAAACCGGCGGCATGACTTTGCGCCACGCCAAGGCGCTCAAGGTGCACAAGGCTGGCTGTGAGGGTCATGGAAAGCGAGCCCTCGCCCAGCATGCGGCGCAGCACATGGGGCAGGCGCATAGCCGCCACCAGAGCGTCGGCTGCTGCACCGCCTCCCACAAGCCAGGCCATGCTCATATCGCGCAAAAGACCGAGCACGCGCGAAACAAGGGCAAAGCCGCCCAACAGGGCCGCCGTGCGGGCAATGCCGCCCTGTTGCGAGCCGGGTTGTGAACCGGGCTGACCGTGCGTGTCGCCGCTTTCAGAAGCGATCATTCTTCCTCGTTTCAGCCTTGCGAAAAATTGAGGGCCTGAACTGCAGGGCAACCGGGCAGTACGCCCACATCAGCCTCGCCCCCTGCAGATGGTATGCAAGCCGCTTGCTGCTTCTGACCAACACTTGAGCCAGGAGCAGCAAGCAGCCAGAATCCTACGGACGGTGCGGATCGGGTTCAGACTTCCACGCCGCCACGGCTTCGCGCACAAGGCGGTTCTGCTCTTCGGGCATGCCGTCCTTGAACAGTTCGGCAAAAACGTGGATGCGAGTGCCGCCGCGCGGTGCAAACAACCCTTTGACCCTGCACCAGCAGGGGTTAAGAATTGTGCGCAGGTCTTCCAGTACGTTGTTGGTGATGGTTTCCATAAAGGACTGATGATTGCGGAAGGCAAACATATAGAGCTTGAAACTCTTGGACTCCACACACAGCTCATCGGGAATATATTCCACGGTGATGGTGCCGCAGTCGGGCTGACCGGTCACCGGGCACAGCGAAGTAAATTCGGGAAAGCTGATGCTGATCACGTAGGGGCGCTGGGGAAAGCAGTTGGGAAAGGCCTCCAGCAAGGCTACGCTGGGGCCACCCTCTGGGGACTGAAGCCGGCCTGTGCCGAGAACCTTCAGGTCCTGGGTCTGATCCTGGCTGCGGGTACTCATGGGATACTCCTTAAATAACACGGGAAATAACGCTGCAACACAGCGTGGGGGGCCGCCCGGTGCGGTGCGGCAAAGGCGCATGCGCAAAAAAAGGTTGCCCTTGGCGGCGCACAAATGCAAACGCGCAAGCCTGAGTCGCCAGCAGAGCATGGCGTGGAGCCGGGCGCGTATCGGACTTGTAACCCATTGCGCTTGCGGCTACAATATTCTATTCCCCACTCCAATCCGATTGCACTCCATCGGCCAGTTCACGGAGCATAGTATGAACATCCTGCTGCATGTCCATTCCTGCAAGCGGGGCCAATGCCTGCCCCTACTGCCTGTTGCCGCCACGGATACAGATTTTTGCCGCAGTCACGGCCTCATGACGCCCGAACCATGGGCAGTGCCGCACCTGAGGGTGGGTACATGCTTTTGCGGGGCCTGCGGCACGGCCCTGCTCAAGGTCACCGGGCGAACCTGGATGCCCCTGCCCCCCTCCATGGCAGCTCTTGGCAGCAAAGGAGACGAACCCTGGCAGGCGGCCCACGCGGCGCAGTGCCTGCTGCTTACGGCGCTTACCGACCTGCCCGAAGGCCCGCTGGAAGTGACTACAAGAAAAACAGGCCACAGCCTTGCATGGGTGACCCTTTCCGACAAGGGCGCGCGGGGCCAGCGGCTTGACCTGAGCGGCCCGGCCATTGCCGAAATGATTGGTTCCACCATGCCGCTCTGCCACAGCCAGGGGTTTTTGCTGCCCGACGAACCGGACCAGCTGCGCGCCCTGCTCACAGACCTGGCACTGAGCATGGGCTTTGACATTATCTGCACCACGGGTGGCACGGGGCTTTCGCCGCGCGACATAACGCCGCAAACCACTGCCGCCCTGCTTGATACGCCCCTACCGGGCTTTACACAGGCCATGCTGGCCGCCAGCCTTGCCAAAACGCCCCACGCTGTCATATCGCGTGCGGCGGCAGGTACGCTGGGGCAAAGCATCATCATTAACCTGCCGGGCAGCCGCAAGGCCGTTGTGGAAAACCTTGCCGCCGTGCTGCCCGCCCTGCCCCACGCCCTTGCCAAGTTGCAGGGCGACCCCGCCGATTGCGGCGGTTAAGGAGAACACATGCGCTTTTTTTCGCTCTCCGGCACCAGGCTTTCCACGCCTTTTGGCCAGTTTGGCGACATCTGCCGGATGATCAAGATCGAGCATTCTGTTTTTGCGCTGCCCTATGCCTGGGCGGGGGCTTTTCTGGCCGCGCGGGGGGTACCCTCTGCCCGCAGCCTGATTTTTCTGACCATTGGCATGATCGCGGCACGCTCGTTTGCCATGGCCTTCAACCGGCTGGCCGACCTCCCCTTTGACCGCGACAACCCACGCACACAGCAGCGCCCCCTTGTCACGGGCGTAATCAGCCAAAAGCAGACCTGGGCATTCTGCGCGCTCATGGCCGTGATTTTTATTGTAGCCTGCGCCGCGCTCAACAAGGTTTGCCTGTGGCTTTCCGTACCTGCGCTGCTGTTTGCTGCCATTTACAGCCTGCTCAAGCGCTTTACGGCCCTGTGCCACTTCTGGCTTGGGGCAACCCTTGGGCTGGCCCCGCTGGCGGGCTGGCTTTCGGTCAATCCTTCAAGCCTTGGTCTTGCGCCCATTTTGCTGTTTTGGGCTGTTACCTTTTGGGTGGCCGCCTTTGATATTTATTACGCCTTTCAGGATATGGATTTTGACGTGGCCTTTGAGCTGCACTCCGTGCCTGCCACCCTTGGAGCAGATACGGCCCTGACGCTGGCGGCTTTTTCTCACGCCATGACGTCCATCTTTCTGCTCCTGACGGGTTATGCCGCAAACCTTTCCTGGCCGTGGTACATTGTATGGTTTGGCATCAGCGTAATGCTGCTGGTGGAACACAGGCTCATGAAGCCCCAGGACCTGCGCCACGTGAATACGGCTTTCTTTACACTCAACGGCATCATTTCGCCGGTCGTGCTGATCGGCGTGCTGCTGGGCATTTACATCTGACGGAGGCGGCATGCCGCGCAAAAAACAGTATCAATGGAAGAACAGCGACGAGGCCGAGGGCTTTGATTCCCTGCCGCCAAGCCGCTCTGAAAAAAAACGCCAGAGCATTGCCTTGCAAAACATGGGCGAGGAGCTGACGCGCCTTGGCCCGCAGGAGGTCAAAAATCTTGACCTGCCCGCAGACCTCAAGGAAGCACTGCAACTTTACGCCCGTATAGGCGACCACGAAGGCCGCCGCCGCCAGATGCAGTTCATTGGCCGTGTCATGCGCGAGATAAATCCAGCGCCCATCCGGGCCATGCTGGATGCGCGCCGCGAGGTTTCTGCGGCAGCCACCGCCGCCCTGCACAAGGCAGAGCAATGGCGCGACCGGCTGTTGACTGCCGACGAGGCAGAGCTCACGGGGCTGATTGACACCCTGCTTGCCGCAAGACCAGCGCAGCCCGAATCAGATGCCACGGAAGAAGCGGACATCAGGTCGGGTAAAAAGCCCCTTGGGGCAGATGAGCTGCGCATCATGGCCGCAGCCGCCCGCAAGGAAGCGGCAGAAAACACAACTCCCCAGGCTCGCCGGGCTCTCTTTCGCGCCATTCACGGCATGCTGGGCTAAGAGGGTTGCCCAAAAACCAGCGTAACCCGCGCAATTATAAAAAAATAAAAAAATTGCGCAGGAATACTTGACGGTCAGCGGGTGTTAGTATAGAAACCTTCTTCGTTGCTACGACGCCCTTGTAGCTCAGTCGGTAGAGTGCATCCTTGGTAAGGATGAGGTCAGCAGTTCAATCCTGCTCAAGGGCTCCACAAAAATCAAAGGACTTACGGATAAACCCGCAAGTCCTTTTTTTTCGTCCCCAGTTTGTCCCCAGTTCGCCGCATGCCGGTCTTTACGCCGAAGCTGTCAATACGAATCCCCCTCGCTGTGCATCAGCAGGCAGCGCCCCAATAAACGACAAAAACCCCGCAAGCGGGGTTTTTACATCATTACGCAAAAGTACGCAGGTAAGGCCGCAAAGTCTGGCCTACGCTCCGTCAGGAGTGCTGATATCTGCTGTGCTGCGGTTAGTTCTGTCGCAAGTCAGAATATCTCCCGCGCAAACTCTTTCATGGCCGCACTTTCGGCACCTTCAAGAATATTTACGGTGTGGATAGCCTGCAACCCGGCGCTGGCCAAAAAACGCCCTGCGCGGGCAGTGTTGGCCCTGGGGCTGTCTGGCTTGGTAATGAGGCCCAGCACGCGCTGGTTAAAGGTGCGCGCAAAACCGGGGGGAAAGGCAGAGGTTGCACGGGTGGCATCCTGCACAAAAACAAGGGTACGGCACTCCATGGCAGAGGTAATGAGGGCGCGGTAAAACCGCCTGTTTTCCATAAATTCTGCTGGCGGCAACACAAAAGGGCCAGCGTATTCCACCGCCAGCGGGCACAGACCAGCAGGCGGCGCAAAGCCCAAGGCGTGGACAAGACTACGCCTGCCCACGCCCTTTTCTCCAATCAGCATTACGCGGTGCATACAGCCTATGAACGGGTCAGTTCTGTCAGGTCGTAGTGCAGCACCGAGCCAAAATAGCGCAGTACTTCACGCAGGGCGGCCTCTACGCTGGCAACGTCGCCGGTAAGCAGCAGCGAACCGCCAAACCGGTCAAGAAAGCCAATGCCCACCGCTGCGGCCTTGGTGGCAATGTCGGCGGCGATGATCACGCCCTCGCTGGGTGTGATGGTCAAAATGCCAATGGCCGTGGCGGTTTCGTCGTCCAGCCCCAGCTTGATGTAAATATCGCGTTGGGGGCTGGCTATCAGATGCGCCAGGGTTATCTGCCTGCCTGGCACATATTCCTGAATGACGCGCTGCTTTACTTCTTCCATGGGCTTTGTCTCCGCCATCGTTTGCGGCTAACCTGCGGTTTGCTTGCGGCTTGCCGGGGGTTACAGCAGCTGCCGTTTCAGATCTTCGCTGGGTGAGGGAATGACAATCTTGCTCACCACGGGGCCGCCGTCGGTCACGTTGGCCGCGCCAGCGTCCACCGAAGACTGCACGGCGCTGACCTCGCCGGTCATGACCACAAAGGCCTTGCCGCCAAGCCCGGCCGAAAGGCGCAGGTCAAGCAGGCTGACCTCACCGGCCTTGGCAGCTGCATCGGCCGCCAGTACGCAGGATGCGGCAGTGTAGGTTTCAATAATGCCCAGCGCGTTGATGCGGTCGTGAATGGCGGTTCCATTCATGGCCGGAATGACGCTTTCGTGCACATTGGGGATCACGAACGAATCCACCACCATGTCCGCTCCCAGGTGCAAACCTGTTTGTACGGAGCTCGTCACTGCGCCAGTGTCACCGGTAACAACAATAAGATAGCGGCCCGGGCAGGTGGTACGAGCCATGACAAGTTCCACATTGGCAGCCTTGACCATTTCGTCCGCAGTCTGCATGCCCATGCCGATGCTGCTCAGTTCAACACAGCCTATAGTACGTAATTTCATTGTTTACCTGCCCTGCCCCTTGATGGTTACCATACCGTTTTCCACTGCCGTGACCACGCCGTTGATGCTGGCGTGAACGCGCGCGCCCATGGCTTTTTCAGGTATTTCGCCAATAACATCGCCAACCTTTACGTTCTGCCCTGCGCTGACCACGGCCACCGCGGGCGCGCCAATATGCTGGCGCAAAGGAATGCGTACTTCTGCCGGTTCAAAATCACCCACAAAAGGCGGATGTGCTTCGTACCCGGCCAGCCCAAGCCTTTTGACAAGGCGGCTGGTGGGAATGCGGCGCTCATCCCTGAAACGCGAGGGGGTCAGGGGGTGACCGTCGTATTCCCATTTGATGCCTGCGCCCATGAGCTCTTTTTTCAGCAGGGCGTTTACTTCGCGGGGCGAAATGCCCATGGGGCAGGCAAATTTTTCGCAGATGCCGCATTCGGAGCACAGCAGGGCCTCTTTGGCCACGGGCTGCTCAAGAGTCTGGCCGTTCAGAACCCGCATGAGCTTGTGCGGGTGCAGGCTGTGCCCAAGCAGGCTGCGGGGGCACATGTCTGTGCACTGCGAACACTGGCAGCACACGGTATTGGTGATACGCCGCACCTTGGCGGGATCCATGACCTTGCGCGCCACCACGTTATGGTCGGGCGGCAGCACCAGCAGGCCGCTGGTGGTCTTGGTGACAGACTGCTGGGCATCGGCCAGAACCCGGCCCATCATGGGGCCGCCGTCCACCACGCGGTACTCGCTGATGGTGGGGCCGCCCGCAAAGGCCAGCACATCTGAAACCAGCGTGCCTACAGGCACGCGCACCACCATGGGGCGGGCAACCTCACAGCCTACCGTAAGGTAACGGTGGGTGACGGGTGCGCCTTCCATGGCGTGGGCAACATTGCAAAGTGATTCCACATTGCTGACAACAGCGCCGATCTGCAGGGGAATACCCCTCTCTGGCACTACCTTGCCCAGCACTTCATACACCATGACCTGCTCGTCGCCGGCAGGGTAAAAATCGCCCAGCTCAAAAACCGAAATGCGGCCTTCGCCCAGTCGGTCGGCAGCTTCACGCACACTACGCATGGCCCCTGCGTGCTTGCCTTTGAGACAGATAATGCCGTTGGCGGCCCCAGTGCAGTCCATCATGGTTTTCAGGCCCCGCATCAGCGTATCTGCCTGAGTCTCCATGAGGAAAGGGTCGCTCATGAGCAGGGGTTCGCACGAAGCCCCGTTCACCAGTACCGTTTGGGCCGTGGCGTCTGCCTTCACATGTGCTGGCAGGCCTGCTCCGCCCGCGCCAACAACACCGGCAACGCGGATGGCCTCAACTATGGGTTTTCCCATGACTGTTCTCTCCTTTAAAGCAGATTGACTGATGGGGGCCTGCTTTCAGGTTCAAGAACGCTTCACCGTAACCAGCGGGCGCACTATCGCAGTGCGCGCTGGCGAGTGGGGCTTCTGAGCTCATGAACACAGATCAGTCAACCTGGTATCGTTCAACTTCTGGCCTGCCAGCCGGTCTGGCCGGGCTGTTTTTCTCCAGCCAGACCGGCGTTTACAAGGCCGTTTTGCCTGCAATGCGGCAAAAAGCTACCACGCGCTCTCGAGTAGCAATACAAGATCATCGCGCGACGGCAGCCGGGGGTTGCTGCGCGTGCAGATATCTTCAAGAGCGTTGGCCGCCATGGCCTCAAGGCCACGGTGATATTCCTGTTCGTCCACCTTGAGCTCCCGCACGCGTGCGGGAATGTGCATGGCGGTGTTGAGGTCGCGCACGGCATTGACGAGGTTGCGCGTGCCTTCCTCGACTGTTGCCGAGGGCAGACCGATCATTTCAGCGATTTCGCGGTATTTTACGCCAGCGTCAAAGCTGTTGAAGCTGATAACATAGGGCAGCAGCACCGCATTGGCCAAACCGTGCGGAATGTGGAACTGCCCGCCAAGGCTGTGGGCCAGACTGTGCGTGACGCCCAGCCCGCTGTTGGTAAACGCCAGACCGGCCATGCACGAACCGATCAGCATGTTGTCGCGCGCGACCATGTCGTCGCCGTGGTCATATGCACGCTGCAAGTAGTTGAATACGTTCCTGATGGCCCTTTCGGCATAAATAGCCGTAAATACGTTGCTGTAACGCGAGGTGTAGGCCTCTATCGCATGGGTAAGCACGTCCATACCCGTTGAGGCAGTGACGTGCGGGGGTACCGTGCGGGTAAAGCGGGCATCAAGAATGGCCGCATCAGGAATGAGAGATTCATCATTAAGCGGAATTTTTACGGCATTGGCCTTGTCGGTTATTACCGCAATGGACGTTACCTCAGACCCCGTGCCGCTGGTGGTGGGTATGGCCACCAGCATCGCCTTGCGCCCGCCGTCGGCCTTGTTACCGAAGTAGGCGATGGCCTTGGCCATGTCGATGGCCGAACCGCCGCCAAGGGCAACAATCATGTCTGACCTGCTGCGCAGGAAATGCCCCGTTGCTTCAACCACGGCCTGCAGCGTGGGGTCAGGCTCCACACCGGAAAAAACGCTGTAGCCAATACCCTTGCGCTTCAGGTGGCTGATGGCCTGATCGGCAAAGCCGCTCTTGACCATGAATGGGTCTGTTACCACAAAGGCGTGCCGCGCCGGAAACGATTCGAGCGTTTCCAGAGCATAAGGGCCATAGCAGATCTTCGTTTTTCCATAAAACTGGGTCACTTTATCCTCCACGGTTTGCGCGGAGACCACGGGCTGGTCTCCGCGTTACCGTACACCTGTCTCTCCGAAGGCCGGTTCTCACTTGCGCTTGGGCAGAATCATTTCCACTTCTTCGTGGGGACGGGGGATCACGTGCACGCTCACCAGCTCACCCACGCGGGAAGCGGCGGCAGCACCAGCATCGGTGGCGGCCTTAACGGCACCCACATCGCCACGCACCATCACGGTCACCAGGCCAGAACCAACCTGTTCACGGCCGATCAGGGTCACGTTGGCGGCCTTCACCATGGCATCGGCCGCTTCCACGGCGCCCACAAGACCACGGGTTTCAATCATGCCCAATGCGTCAGTCATCGTCGCCATTGTTGTCTCCTTACCTCAAGGGTGTGTTCATCCGGCTGAGCCGGAATTTTGCAACGGCCACGGGGGCCGCAGGTTTGATTTAGTGCAGGTCTTTGCCGATGGCGGCCACGGTTTCAAGCGTGACCTTTTTCAACGTTTCGGGGTCGGTAATGCCGTAGTGCTGCCGGATAATGGCGGCAACGCCCACAAGCAGTTCTTCGTCGTACTGGGCTTCGTGGGGCGCGTGCGCCTGTTCGTGGCAGCAGCACTGGCCTTCCGCCTCGCCGTAAACCACCTCGATGCCGCGCCTGATCAACTCGTCGCGCGCACCGGCGGTGATAATTTTGGAGCTGTCCATGGCAAGCTTGCCGCAGCAGACAAATTCATCAATATTATCAAGTGTTATCAGTGTCTTGCCCATACATACCTCTTCTATCCCTCAGCCGGGCTCTCGCGCCTGGCGGAGGATGCTTGACTGACGTTATGGGCGGCCATACCCGCCAGTGCCTTTGTTACAGCAGGATCAGGTTGCGGAATAACCACCTGCTGCAACAGGCTTTTGCCCAGAATGGCGGCAGAAGCAGCGGCAGCTTCACGCACTGCCTCCACATCGCCGGTGAGGACAAAGTAGGATTTGCCTCCAATGCCTTGGCCCAGCACCATGCGCACAAGGGCCACGTCGGCCCGCTTCACTGCCCCGTCGGCGGCGATAACGCCGTCGGCGGCGTTGCGGCATTCAATAACACCAAGTGCGCGGCCTCTCGGCTGCACCGGTTCGCGGCGCAAGGCACCCAACACCTGCGGCGACACGTGCGAAACCACGTAACTGCCCGCCAGATGCCAGCCAGAATCAACAGCGGCGCGAACCGATGTTTCCACGGCCTCGCGATCGCCTTCCACAAGAATGAGAAAACGCCCGGCACAGACAACAGAGGCCCGCACCAGTACGACCGGCGCAGCCTTGAGCATGATGTCAGCCAGTTCTGCGCCAGCGGCGATGCTGCGGCTGTCCACAATGCCAAGGGTATCCATTGCTAATTGACCTCCGGCAGCTTGCCCATCATTTCTTCCTGATCAAGAATACCCACAATGGCGGCGTCTACCGGCGATTCCTGATTATACAGGGCCTTGCGCGCAGAGCTGCCCGTGGTGATGAGAACGCGTTCGCCGATACCGGCACCAACGCAGTCCACGGCTACAAAGCTTTCGGCCAGCTTGTTGTGCGCAAGGTCAAGACGCTGCACCACCATGAGCTTCAGTCCGTTAAGGGAGTCTTCCTTACGGGTGGCCCAAACGTTACCGACAACAATGCCTATCAGCATGTGGCACCTACAGATTCTTCAAAATGGTCATATTGTGGTCTGCCGCGGCTTCTTCAGCCAGAGGCGTAACCACAGCGCAATGGGGTACACGCAACACGCGTGCGCCCTTAGCGGCGGCCATAGTCACATGTTCAGCCGTTACCGGCGTATGCGGCACGCTGACGCTTTCGGGCGACTGAGCGGCAAGCTCGGTCAGGCCGTAGGTTGCAAGAGTTGCCACATAGCCTTCATACAGCCGCCGCAGGGCGTAAGGCGCTGTTTGCGTATGGGCGCGCCAGGCAAAGCCCAGGGTGCGCACATCCTTGCCCTGCATGAGCAGATCGAGCACCGACCGCAGGGCAATGCTGCCCCCCCGGCCCACGGCCAGATCTGCCGTATCAGAGCACGAAAGTTCCGGCAGCACGTACAGGTCTGGCTGCGCAGAGGGCTCGTTGCCCTGAAAGTACACCTGCGCGTTGCCGCCCAGGCGGTTTTGCACTTCGCTCGTAAGCCCGTCGCTTGCCGGGGCCAGCACAAGGGCCACAGGCCCGGCTGGTTTTTCCAGCCTGTGCAGCACCTCGCTCACGATGGCGGCTATAAGCGTTTTGGTATCCACAGCCATGGTTCTGTCCTTTCGCCCGGTACCTGCACTAATCCCTGCAGTTGAGGGCTATGCCCAGGGGCGTCACCAGAAAAGGATTGGCGGGCTTGAACGTGGGCACGCCAGTATATTTTTCAATCACGCCTTCCATGCCCTCGAGGCAGCAGGTACCGCCCACAAGGTAGAGAGCGGACACATTGCGGCTCTCGATGTGCCTTTTGACAATGGAAGCCATTTTTTCCACCACGGGGCGCACCACGGGCAGAATTTCCTTTTGGCGGGCGGCATCTTTTTTCAGGTCTTCCGCCTCTTCAAAAGTGATGTCGTAGTTGCCGGCGAGCACCAGCGAAACGTGCGTTCCGCCCGTGGGTTCGTCGGCCACGTAGACAACCTTGCCCTTTTCAAGCACGGATATGCCCGTTGTACCGCCGCCAATGTCCACAATGGCCCCGTCGCGCACGTTGAGAACGCTGTTGGCCGCCGTGGGCTCATCCAGCAGGGCAGTAACCTGATAGCCAGCGCCCTCCACAACGTAACGGTGGGTGGCGCAGTCGCGCTCGCTCGTGCCGGGGGGCACGGCGATGGCGGCTTTTTCAAGCTTGCGGCCAAGGCGTTCTTCCAGTTCCTGCGTCAGCTCGCGCACAATGCGCATGCCGCCGGAATAGTCAACCACCAGACCGTCCTTGACCACCTGGGCAAAGCGCATGGCGCAGGCCACGGGCTCTTTGGCGGCATTGACAACCACCACAACGATGTAGGCGGTTCCAAGGTCAACACCCACATAGAGGGGCTCGGAAGGGCTTACCTCAAGGGGGGTGTGGCGGCGCTGTTCCAGCTCGGCCATGAGTTTGTCGGCGGCGGTAAAATCCATGATCAGCCCCTGCTGTGCCCGATGATGGTTCCGTTGGTGCCGGGCTTCCAGCCAGAGCTGTTGCCCTCGTCCGCATCAATGTGCATGGCCAGCTTGAAATCGTCGCTGACGCGCACCAGAACATTTTCGAGAATCATGGGACGCTCGGTTTCAAGGCGCACATCAACCATGTCCTTGTCCTTGAGGCCAAAACGGCGGGCATCGTCTGTGTGCATGTGAATGTGGCGGGCGGCCACGATAACGCCGGTTTCGAGCCCCACAATGCCGGTGGCCGAGGCAAGAATGACGCCAGGGGTTTCCCTGATGTCGCCGCTCTGGCGCACGGGCGGGTCAATGCCCAGAATGCGCGCGTCGGTCTTGGAAATTTCAACCTGCGAAACACCGCGTGAAGGGCCGAGAATGGCAACCTTGTCCATGACGCCCTTGGGGCCGATGAGGCGCACACGCCCGGAGCTCAAAAACTGCCCAGGTTGTGAAAGCGGACGCTCAGGCCGAAGGGCCTCGCCAAAAAGTGCGATGGCGTCATCGTTGCTCAAATGGACGTGCCGCGCCGAAATTTCCACCGGGATAGGCCCGGCGTGCATCTGCGCGCTGCATGCCTGTGCGCCCTGCCCAGCCAGAGCCTTGCGCACCACGTCCGCCAGAATGGTTCTGACGGTCTGTTCGTTTATCACTTGATTGTTCATCTTGGCTCCACATCCGGCCAGCTGCGCGTAAAGGCGGCCATACCGGGATAATGCGCGGGCGCTGCACGCGTGCAGCTCCCCTGTGTGCGGCCTCCGCCCCTGGGGCAGAGGCCGCACGGCCCTTGGGCCAGAACCACGTACCTATTACAGCCTTAACAGGTTACAGGGCGAAGGGGGGTAGGATGATTAACTTCGCCTTGCAAAAACGGGCTGCGGCAGAGGTTCTAGGCCTCGCGGGTGGGCAGGATCATCTCCACTTCGCTGTGGGGGCGGGGGATGACATGCACGCTCACAAGCTCACCGACCTTTTTGGCGGCAGCAGCGCCAGCGTCGGTAGCGGCCTTGACCGCGCCCACGTCGCCGCGCACCATCACGGTAACAAGACCGCCGCCCACCTGGCTGCGGCCGATAAGGGTAACGTTGGCGGCTTTCACCATGGCATCAGCGGCTTCGACAGCGCCGACGAGGCCACGGGTTTCGATCATGCCCAGAGCGTTGGAAGAGGAAGTCATAGTGGTATCTCCTTTAATTTATGTGCAATATATTTGGGTAGATGCAGTCAGGCATGGCCTGTCGGCAGTTACAGAACCTTTTTCAGTTCAGCCACGATCATTTCGGTAACGGCATTGATGTCCAGCGTGCCGCCAGCATGGGCGGCAGTCTGGGGAGCCACCACGGCGTCATGGTTGGCACCATGGCAGCAGCAACCGGCAACCCCAGCAGAGGGCGGATAATGCGTGGCAGGAGCGGTTGAAACGCCGCAGGCAGCAGTTGCGTGGTGCGCGGGGGCAGCGCAGCAGCCGCACTGGGAGTTGAGGTCGTAAGCCACGCGACGCACGTTCATAAGGTTGAGGGGCGTAACGTTGTCAGAGGTGGCACTGCCGCCCACTGCGCCGCAGCCCAGGGTAAAGGACGGGAAGAGCCCGGTGGAGATGCCCACAGCACCCTGGGTGGAGGGCGTGTTGACCAGCATGCGCGAAACGGGCTTTTTCAGACCGAATTCACGGATCACTTCTTCGTTGCGCGAATGAATGGCCATGGAGTGGCCCACGCCGCCGTTGTGCAGCAGGGCCGTGCACAGTTCGCAGGCTTCGTGCCAGTCTTCAACCACATAGAAGCCCAGAAGCGCGGTGAGCTTTTCCTTGGAGAAAGGATACTTGGGTCCAACGCCCTTTTCGTCCGAAATGAGCAGACGGGTTCCCGCAGGCACGTCGATGCCAGACACATGGGCGATGCTGAGAGCGTCGCGTCCCACAATGGCGGGGTTCATGCTGCCGTTGCCGCGTTCCATGACGCGCTTGACCTTTTCGAGCTTTTCGCCGGTGAGGAAATAGCCGCCCTGGGCTTCCAGAGTGGCGCGAACCTTGTCGGCAATGCAGGATTCGGTGACGATGGACTGCTCGGAAGCGCAGATGGTACCATTGTCAAAGGTCTTGCTGCTCATGATCTTGCTTACGGCGTCTTCAATATCGGCGCTGCGTTCAATGAAGGCAGGCACGTTGCCCGCGCCAACGCCCAGGGCGGGGGTGCCGGAGCTGTATGCGGCCTTGACCATGCCGGGGCCGCCGGTGGCCAGAATGAGGTCAGAAATCTTCATCAGTTCGTTGGTGCCTTCAATGGAGGGCATGCTGATGCTGCCGACCAGATCGGGCGAAACGTGGCAGCCACGCAGAGCGCCCTGAATGACCTCGACAGTCTTGGCAATGCAGTTGCGCGCGCTGGGGTGCGGCGTAAACACAATGGCGTTGCCAGACTTGAGCGCGATAAGCGACTTGTAGATGACCGTGGAGGTGGGGTTGGTGGAAGGCACGATACCGGCAATCACGCCCACGGGCACGGCAATCTCAACCACCTTGGTGCTGGGGTTGGAATGCAGCACGCCAATGGTTTTCATGTCCTTGATGCAGGCATAGACCTTTTCACTGGCAAGAAGATTCTTGATTTTCTTGTCCTGCGGGCGGCCAAAGCCTGTTTCTTCCACCGCCATGTTGGCCAGAACTTCGGCCTGGGCGGCGGCAGCTTCGGCAACAGCCTTCACAACCTCGTCCACACGTTCCTGGCTGAGCTGCGCAAATTCCGGCTGGGCCTTGCGCGCCGCGCGAACCAGGGCGCGGGCTTCCTGAATGGAAAGTAAATCCTTATCAACCATGTCTTACTCCTTTTCCTTCCGTGCCGCCCGGTCGATGGCGTCGATCAGCGTTTGCCGGTTGGCAGAGGCGACCTGTTCACGTGTAAGGTCAACCTTTGTTGCAACAGCAAGCTGACGAAGTTTGTTCATACTCATGGTCTTGCATTTATCGCGGCTGAACCCGGCGGTTTCAGGGCCTGTCTGCCCTGCTTCCGCCGCCTTGATCTCTTCTGCCGTCGAGACCGTTGCCGCGGCCCTGGCCTTTTCTGAAGCCCTGGCCGGTTCTGCCGTAAATTTCTCTGCCTGCGCACCGCTCGCAGCGGCCTCAAGCACGGGTTCTTCCGCCGTCGGTTCCACCGGGCGAAGCAACAGTATCTGCTCAAGCCCGGCGTCAGGACGCGGAATGACATGACGCGACACGCACACCACGCCTTCTATGCGCTCAAGAGAAGCCCTGGCGGCATCCACAGCCGACTGCACGGCCGCCACTTCACCAGCAATGGTGATGGTTACCAGACCGCCCGAGGCAAGCGACTTTTCGAGCAGGCGCACGTCGGCTGCCTTGAGCATGGCATCTGCCGCTTCGATGGCCCCGATCAGCCCCTTGGTTTCTATAAGACCCAGTGCAAGCATGGGCTGTTCCTCCTCGCTGTTTTTGGCCGTTAGTGTCTGACCACTTTGACAGCCAGGCCGTAGCCTTTCAGAATATCTTCCATGCGCCGCAAGTCGTCGTCTTCAAGAACAGGGTTGCCCGTGATGGCATATTCCTTGTCCAGCTGGGCATATTTGCTCACACCCATCTTGTGGTATGGAAGCAGATCAATGCCCTTGAAATTTTTTCTTTCGCCATGGCCAGCCAGGAATCTTCCCACGGCATGCATTTCGGCATCATCATCGTTGTACCCCTTCAGTACGGGCATGCGGATGTGCACGTTGCGACCGTTTTCAAGCAGCCACTGCAGGTTGGACAGAATAAGCTCGTTGCGCACACCGGTCAGTTCGTAGTGCTTTTCCGGATCCATGTGCTTGATGTCGAACAAAAACAGGTCAACCACTTCGGCCAGGGCGCTGACCACCTCGGGCTTGGCGTAGCCAGAGGTTTCCATGGCGGTATTGATGCCCTTGTGCCTGCAGGCCAGCAGCAGGTTTGCCACCGCTTCGTGCTGGGTCATGGGCTCGCCGCCGCCAACTGTCACACCACCGCCGGAGTTCTCGTAGAACATCCAGTCCTGCTCCACGGCTTCCAGCAGTTCAGAAATACCCTTGCGTTCACCGGCAATGGCCAGGGCTGCCTGCGGACAGGCGTGCACGCACTTGCCGCAGTTGACGCATTCCTTTGACCTGTCGACCACGTGTTGCGATCCGGCGTTGGTCATGCCGTGTATGCCCGCCGGGCACACTGGCACGCAGCTGCCGCAGTGCACACACAGATCTTTTTTGAACAACACTTCGAAGCGGCGGCTCTGGCTCTCGGGGTTGGAACACCACTTGCAGCGCAGCGGGCAACCCTTGAAGAACACCAGGGTGCGTATGCCCGGGCCGTCATACATGTTGTATTTCTGTATGTTGAAAACAATGGCCTTTCTTTCAATCACGGTGCTTTTCCTGCCGTATGGTCAACGCGCCTGCTGTTCCGGGCCGCGCCCCCTCCGGAGAAGGGACGCGGCATTTCGGTACTGCAGTGCTGCTAGAAGTTGTGCAGCACGGTGCGGCTGATGATTTCGTCCTGCACGTCCTTGCACAGCTCCACAAAAAAGGCGCTGTAACCGGCCACGCGCACCACGAGGTCGCGGTAATCCTTGGGGTTGCTCTGGGCTTCCAGCATGGTCTTGTTGTCCAGGTAGTTGAACTGCATTTCGCCGTTACCCAGAATGCTGGCAGTGCGGATAAGGGTAATGAGGCCCTGCTCGCCTTCGGGCGTATCCAGCAGGCCGGGCAGCAGCTTGAAGTTGTGCACCATGCCAATGTTCATGTTGTCATTGGACATCTTGGACACACTCTTGATGATGGCCGTGGGTCCCTTGTAGTCCGCGCCCTGGGTGGGGCTGATGCCATCCGAAAGGGGCAGCCAGGCCTTGCGGCCATTGGCCGAAGCGCCCAGCAGCTGACCAAAGGGCGTGTTGTTCGAGATGGACAGCGTACCGTGGCTCAGCACGGAATACAGGGTGCGGTACTTGCGGTGCTCGCGTTCGGTAAAGGCAATCAGCTCGGCGGCGATGCTGTCGGCGTAGTCGTCGTCGTTGCCGTACTTGGGCGCTGCGAGGCAGTCGGCCAGAATGGCGTCGTAGCCTTCAAAGTTGGCTTTGAGAGCCTCGTTGATCTGGTGCAGGGTGTACTTTTTGTCGTCGAACACCAGCTTCTTGATGGCAGCCATGGAGTCGGTGTAGGTGGCAAGACCGCTCCAGACCACGCCGGGGCCAAAGTTATACATGGCACCGCCAGCGGCCACGTCGAGGCCCTTTTCCATGCAGCCTTCGTACATGATGGACATGAGCGGCTTGGGAGCCAGATCGCGCTGCACACGCTGCGAAATGACCGTGGCAACGCTCGACCACTTGGTGATGTACTTGATCTGTTCCTTTACAGCGGCGTCAAACTTTTCGTAGGTGTCGTACTGGTCAAGTTCGCCCAGATCGGGGCACACCTGCTTGCCGTACCACTGGGGCACGCCGTGGTTGAGCACAAGCTCGATGCAGATGGGCCACTGGGTGTAGGCGGTGGAGGTCCACTGGTACAGGCGGCCAGCCTTTTGCGGCTCAACGCAACCCATAAGGCAGTAGTCACGCGCGTCTTCAATGCTCACGCCCTTGGCAAGCATCATCTTGATGTGGGTGTCGTCAAAGTGCACGGCGGGAAAGCCCATACCCGAGCGGATGACCGACACGATCTTTCTGAGATATTCCTGCGGCGAGGAATTGTGCACGCGTGTGGCAAGCGAGGGCTGGTAGATTCGCACGTGGCGCACCGCATCCATCAGCAGATAGGTGAGCTGGTTGGTGGCGTCGCGGCCTTCGCGGCTCACGCCGCCCACGCACATGTTCACGAAGGGCTGATAGCCAGCAAAAAACTTGGAGCTGCCCTCACTGGTGAGCCACATCATTTCAGACATTTTGATGAGCATGCAGCCCGCAAGATCAAAGGCCTCGTACTCGGTCATGCGGCCAGCTTCAAGGTCGGCCTTGAAGAGCGGGTACATGTACTGGTCCACACGGCCAATGGACATGCCGGTCTGGTTTTCTTCCACAACCAGCAGCGATTCCACGGTCCACACAGCCTGAATGGCTTCCCAGAACGTGCTGGGCGCGTGGGCGGGAACGCGGGCGTTGACTTCAGAAATCTTGAGTAGCTCGGCCTTGCGCTTGGGGTCAGATTCCCTGGCAGCCAGCTGTGCCGCATATTCAGACATGCGGCGGGCGTAACACATGACGCCCTCGGTGGTTTCGATCACCGACTTGTAGAAGTAAATCTTGTCGATATCTTCAGGGCGGTCATAGTCGAGGTGTTCCAGATGGGCCTGGGCTTCGTGCTGGATGTCCAGCATGCCCTTCTTCATAAGGATAACGTCGTAGCCGGGGTTGGAGTCGCCGCCGCCGTTGAGGGCGTGGTACGAGCAGTCGGAAACATACGACTCGCCCGAAAGTTCCCACAAACCGGCTTCGCGGTACTGGGCCTCGCAGTACTCGTCTACAGACTTGCCCGCCCAGTAGGGAAAAATCTCTTCCTGAAGCACTTTTTTGTCTTCATCGGCGAGATAGAAGGGGTCCTGGGCGCGTGTGCCGATGGAATCCAGCTCGTCCCTGAGCCAACGCCACGAAATATCAGGAGAAAAAGCGCCAGCGCGCGGCGCGCCGTTGGGTGCGCCCACGATGAGTTCGTGGTCCTGAATGACCAAGGGGGCAGTTTCGCAGCAGTAGCGAAACGCCTTGGCGCGCAGCATGATGCGCGGCATGCCGGGATTTTCACTGTCGATCTTGGTGATGGCCTTGGCGCGGTGAATGGTGATGCGCGGGACCTGCTTAAGATAGTTTTCTTTCAGCAGCAGGTGACGCTGGGTGGGGCCTTCCGGCACGCTGGCACCATCGTGATGCGCTACGGCGACGGCAGGCGCAGCCCCGGCTGGGGCGTGAGCGGCTGCGCCAATGGTGGCATTGGCAAAAATCCTGCGCAGTTCTTCACGTTCCTGCGGGGAGAGACTTTTGGTAACTTCAGCTATTTTGCTTGTAAAATCATGAAGATCCACGTTGATTCCTCCATGTTGTGCTTTCAGACCGGCCAGACTGAAAAATGTCAGTGGGGCAGCTGCAATGAGGCCAGGGCTTCACGCAGCACGCGCCGCAGCACGTCAAATGGTTCATCTGCCCGCATGGCGCCGTCTGCGGACGCTGTTTTTGCCGGGCCAAAATCTGCCAGGTGCGCGATGCCGCGCACGCCGTAGCCAATTTTTCTGCGATAAATGAGATTCAGGGGCGAAATATTTTCAGATGTGATGCCGTAGCCAGCTATGCCGCTGCCCTGGGTCATGGCGGGGGTGAGGTTTGTGGTCAGGCCCATGCCGCCAAAAGACGCGCCCGTGTTGACCAGCAGGCGGGCAACGGGCTTTTTAAGGGCAAACTGGCGGATAACCTCATCGTCTGTGCTGTGAATGGTCAGGGTTTGCGCGTGGCGCTCCTGCAGCAGCAGCTCAAGACATTTCTCGCAGGCGTGCTTCCAGTCTGGCTCAACGTAGTAGCCGAGCACAGGTGAAAGCAGTTCACGTATATAAGGATCGTGACCGGTAACGTATTTGCGCTCGGCCACAAGAACCCTAGTTCCAGCTGGGATGGCAAAGCCCGCTTTTTCGGCCAGCGCTGCGGCACTCTGCCCCACCATGTCGCGGCGGCGTCTGCCATCGCGGTGGAACAGCACATTGCAAATGGCGCTGGCCTCTGCCTCTGTCATGAAATACGCGCCGTTGTCCTGAAAGGCGCGGCGCACCTGCCGCTCAACACAGCCGTCCACAATTACGCACTGCTCGGCGGAAGGGGCCAGACCGTTGTCAAAGGCCTTGCTGGCGACAATGTCGCCTGCTGCTGCGGCAATGTTGGCGCTGCGCTCGATAAAGACCGGGCCGTTGCCCGTACCGCCGTAGATGAGGGGCTTGCCGCTGGCTCGCGCGGCTTCAAACATGCCAAGCACGCCCGTAACCATGACCAGGGCCACACCGGGGTGTTGCATGAGCTCCTGCGTACCGCTTTTGGCCACGATATCGAGGTACGAAACGGCCCCTTCGGGCAGACCGTGCGCCCTGCCAGCAGCTACCATCACATCAAGGGCATGGCGCATGCTGTCGATGGCGCGGGGATGCAGGGAAAAAATGATCGCGTTGCCAGATTTGACGGCCAGCAGGGTTTTGTACATGGCAGTTGAAACAGGGCTTGTGACGGGGCAAAGCGCCACAATAACGCCCAGCGGCACACCCACCTCACGCACAGAGCCGTGATTCAGGTCGCCATCAAGCGGCCCCACGCAGCGCACGCCGCGCAGGCTGTTGCGCACCTGCCTGGCAACAAAAAGGTTTTTGACCATTTTGTCCTGCCACACGCCACAGTCACTTTCTTCGTGGCACATGACGGCCAGCGACTGGGCGTGGGCTTCCACCGCTTCGGCCATGGCCTCCACAATGGAATCCAGTGCTTCCTGCGGCAATACGGCCAGCTTTTTTTGGGCTTCTACCGCATTCTCAGCCAGGATACGCGCCTGCTGGATGGAAATGAGATCCTTGTCGCCGATCATCCGCATCTCCCAAAAGTGCTCTGGCTAGGCCAGAGAATACCGCCGCACAATCTTGACCAGATGCCGGTGGGGCGTGGGGATGACGCACGAGCTGTACACATCGGCGCCCATGTTTTTCACGGCCTTCACACCAGCTTCAACAGCCGACTTGCAGGCGGCCACATCGCCCTGCACAAGAGCCGAGCAGTAGCCTGAAGCCACGTTTTCGTAACCGATCAGTTCCACATCAGCGGTCTTGATCATGGCGTCGGCGGCTTCCATCAGGTAGACGATGCCAAAGGTTTCGATCATGCCAAGCGAGCGCAGGCCGGGGTCGTCGTCAGGCACAGCGTCAACCACATGGGCCATGGCAATGCCACCCACACCGCGCACGGGCCGGGGCATGACATTTTGCGAGGTGAGTTTGCCGATCGAGGCGGCGGCAACCGCGCCAGCAGCCACAGATGCCTGCACGGCGGCCACGTCGCCCTTTACCATTACGGTAACAAGGGTCGAGCCCACGTTTTCATAGGCTATCAGCTCCACATCGGCGGCCTTGAGCATGTTGTCCGCACCGTAAATGGCGGGAACCATGCCCAGCGTTTCAATGAGGCCAAGGGCCTCTTCTCCTTCATACAGCATACGCGCTCCGTGAAATACAAACGTTCGGGAAAGCCGTTCGGGTCGATGAAAAATTGAACCTTATGCCAGTTGTAACCCTTCCCCTAGGGGGGAAGGTCAAGGGCTTTTCCAACTTTTTGTTCAAATAATTTTTTTCCTCGTTCAAAATTTCCCAAGTCAGTATTTTCCGTTTGGGTAATCACTCAATTTTGAAAACTGGTTTCATTGATTATTTCTGAAAATGACACGTATATATAATGATAACTATTTACACTAGTGCGATGAAATGGAAGCGCGGACAAAAAAAAGTTACTGTCCGGGAGAACATTCTTTGCGAATGGCATTGACCTTCCAGTGCGCCGCAACCTTAGGCTTTTACTAAGCAGGCGAGGCGGGCTTTTGCTGGGGCAAAGGACCTGCCGCACAATCACTCAGAGAAGGAGCATGTCATGGAGCATGTGGCTGAACCCAGCGCAACGGCCGGAAAGGGCGGAATCGCCCCGGCCCTGGCCGCAAAAATGAAACTTGCCACCGATTTCAGAAGGCGCGGCATGTTTGTCGCGACCATGTCGGGTGTTGCTTACGGCAACTATACGGCATTCATGACCCTGGCCATGACCATGGGGGTATGGTCTGTATGGTATGGGGCGGATTCTGGCCTTTCGGAATTTTCCACACTGTTTTTACTGGGCGCGCTGGGCGCGGCCACAACAGATGCGTGCAGCGCCGTATGGGCACTGCTTATAGCCACTTTCAAGGGCAAGCTGGGTGACGTGTTTCGCAGCGCTGCCAGCAAGCCAGGCGTGATCCTGATTGCGGCGGCGGTTATTGGCGGCCCTCTCGCCAGCACCTGCTACGTGCTTGGCCTGCAAAGCGCCGGGTCCATCATCGTGCCCATCAGCGCCCTGTGCCCGGCCATCGGCTCCATTCTGAGCCGCATCCTGTTCAAGCAGCCGCTTACTTCCCGTACACTTACGGGCATATTCATCTGCTTTTTGGCCAGCGCCATGATCGGCAGCACCGGTCTGGCAGAAAACGCGCCGCCGAACCTGTTTCTCGGTCTGGCCTTTGGTTTTCTGGCCGCTTTTGGCTGGGGGCTTGAAGGCTGCGTTGGCGGCTACGCCACTTCCATGATTGACCCCGAGATCGGCATCACCATCCGCCAGGTGACCTCGGCTTTCACCAACCTTATGGTGCTGGTGCCGCTGTTTGCCTACATCGGCAATGCCGACGCCTTTGCCATGATTACCACCGCCTTTACCGATACGGTCGCCATGCCCTGGTTTGCCGTGGCTGGTTTTGCGGCCTACTTCGCCTTTATGCTGTGGTATAAGGGCAACGCCATGTGCGGCACGGCGCTGGGCATGTCGTGCAACGGCGCGTTCTCGTTCTGGGGTCCGTTCTTCTGCTGGCTTGTGCTTGGACTCTGGTTCGGCATCGACGGCTACGCACTTGCGCCCATCGTGTGGGTTGCAGCTGTGGTCATGGTTGCGGGTATCTTCATAATTGCTGTCAACCCGCTAGAATTATTCAAGAAGAAAGGATAACACCATGAAGCCGTTGAACTATGCCATCCTTAAATATATGACGACTGTGAAGGACGCCTGCCCCGAAGACGTGATTGACGCGCTGGCTTCGCAGTACTGCACCTTTCGGGCGTTCAACAAGGCTGATGTGCTCACGGCGCTGCTGACCGCCGAGGCCAACGGCCTGCTGGAAGAATCGCGCTTTGACCTTGATGCCGATGGCGAACTGCGCCTGTTCTTTCGCGCCCATGCCGAAGGAATGGAAACCATCAACCGTTATATTCCCGGCTAGCTGAACAGAGGGCAGCGGCAACTGCGCAGTGAAGGCCGCGCATTGCCTTGCCCCTCAGGTATTACCCCTGTGGGCTGGCGGCGTACCGGGCGAAAAAATCTTCGCCCGGTGCCCGCCGGGTTAACGCGACATCAGGTACAGCCTGAAAAATCAGGCGGGGCAGCCCCGCCACAGATGAGATACGATTCTTTTCGTATAGTGCGGAGCAGCCTCACCCGCCCGGTCTGAAGGCCGGAACACGCGCAGCGCAGACCTTGTGCACAGCGCCCCGGGCCAACTCCGTCTTTTATCCCCCCCAAAAGAATCCGGGTGCGGCCATGAAAACACAAGGCTATACAATCAGCCAGATGAGCGATATTTCCAAGATATCAAAAAAAGCCCTGCGCTTTTATGACGATCTCGGGCTTATCTCTTCAAAGCGGCACGGAGCCAACAACTACCGTTACTATACACACGAAGATCTGCTTTCTGTTCCCCCACTCAAATACTACAAGCAGATGGGCTTTAACCTTGGGGAAATACGCGCGGCGTTTGAGGTGGGCAGCAACACCTCGCTTTCGGCCCTGCGCAAAATGTTCATGGAAAAAATCCAGCTGCTGCAGGACGAAGAAAAAATTCTGCATCTTCGGCTTACCTCTGTGCGCGACTGGCTTGAACTGCTGCACGAGGCCGAGATGGTGCTGGAAAACAATCTGCAGAGCGTTTCCGTAAAGTACATTGCGCCAGAGCAGTTGCTGTTTCAAAAGCAGACCTTCACGTCAGACATCAAATCTGCCATCATCAACATTGATTTTACCAATCATGTTGAGTCGTTGGGCAACAACATCACCGGGCCGGTCATCATCTATTTTTCGTCCACCAGCGACAGGCTGAACAGCTCCGAGCAGCAGATTCAGATGCTGCAACGCACCATCTTTCCCTGCCCGGAAGAACAGACCCACGCATTTGGTGGCTTTCTGGCGGCAAGCTGCTACCACATCGGCTCGCACGAAACCATCAACCAGACATACAAAAAGATTCAGCGCTGGTGCTCCGCAAACAACTATGTCTATGACGCGGGAGCATACGAACGCTACATCACCGATTTCTGGACAACAAACAACGAAGAGCTGTTTGTTACCGAAATCATTGTGCGGGTCAGCAGGCCGGGTATGGTTGTGCACCGCCAGATAGCGCGTGACGATGATGACATGGTTCTGTGCAGGGACGATGACGACTAGTCCCACGCGTTTTGCGCGTTGGTAGCGCGGCAATACCGCATGTACCTGCGCGATGTGCGGAGCAGGCAATTTCGCTGGCCTTTTTGCGCAACCGCTGCTACACGCCATTTTACAAGGCTTGGGCACGACATGGAAATTGCACGCCGACACGTGCAACCAATCCGTGCAATAGCGACCTGCCACAGGGATAACGGAACTGCCTATGAACACATGCAATACATGGCAGAAGGAAATTCAGGATGCCCTGAATCTTCTGGCCAGCAACCGTGCTGAAGACAGCGCCGCCAAGCTGCGCACTGTGTTGCGCAGCTGCGATAACGACCCACACTGCTGTGCTCTGGCGCTCGACGGCCTTGGCCGTGCCCTGCTTGCGCTCAAGCGTCCCCTTGAAGCATGCCAGACCATGGAACAAGCTCTTGCCGCGGCCCGAGGCGCTTTTGGCAACAACTCCATTTTGACGCTGGGAATATTACAGAATCTGGCCCATGTGCAGCTGGAATCGGGCAAGGCAGGGCAAAGCGAAATTCTTGGGCGCGAGGCAGCCAGCCTGTGCGAAGCTGTTTACGGTGCCAATTCTCCCCATGTGGCCGAAGCACTGCTGCATCTTTCTGCAGCCTGTTACCGCCAGCAAAAGCTCGCTGATGCGCAGCACTGCCTGCAACGGGCCGTGCAGATATGGCAGGCGCAGCCAGAGCCATCGCCCCGGCTGGGAACCTGCCTCAACAATCTTGGCCGTATTGAAGAAGAGCGAGGCAACCATGCCCAGGGCATTGCCCTGCACCGCAAGGCTGTAGTCCTGAGGCGCAGTCTTTTGGGCGAATGCCATGAAGACACGGCATTTTCGCTGGGCAACCTTGGTGTGGCCCTGGCTGCAAGCGGCCAGTGGCACGAGGCGGCAGACGTTCTTGAATCTGCGCTGGCTTGCTACGCTCGCCTTGGCAGACACAAAAGCCCCGAGGCCGATGGCTACAGAAAAAACCTGGTCGTCTGCCGCAAGGCATTGGGACAGCAATCCCCCTTGCGCACTGGCAAAACCACGCATAATGCGCCCAGCCGCGCCACGCTGTTGCACGAAATCATTGAAAAAGAACTGGTCATGTTTCTCGCCACGCCCAATCAGGGCGGCACAGCCAGCTGCCAGCAGAATCCGCAGGGCTTCCGCATCATGCGCCGCATGAGCCTGACGCCCTTGAGCGATGCCACGCTGGCACACTACCTGGATGACCTGCACCGTGCAGAAGCTCAGGGCCGCAATTTCATGATCGAAAAATACGCCCGCATGGACAGCCTCATCCCGCCCTTGCAGGCCAGCCCGCTGGTAGACGAAATTGTGCGCGCCGAAACCGCCTTCATCCAGACGGCCTCGGCACAGTACCCGCATGTGATCCGCCACGGCGGCAACAGCGCGTTTCAGAATTACCTGCGCTGCGAGGCAGAAACCTACTCGCCCGCCACGCTTGAATCTTACTCCGCCGATCTGCGCCGCGCCCGGCAGCAGGGGCGCAACCCGGCCATTGAGCGCTTTCGCTGTCTGGCCGACCTGCTGGGCAAACCCAGCCTTGAGGCCTTTGAGCAGGAAGCCCGCGCATTGTAAAACGGCGTGATTCTTCCACACGTGATTACATTTGGCATATCCAGCGCTGCATGTGGGCAGGGAACAGTCCCGCGCGGGGTAAACTTATCCCTTGCTCCCGGCATACAGGCTACCGTAGCGCACGGGCAAAGTACCAGCACAGACAGCGCGCCACGGTATGCAGGTAAAAGTATGCGCAGCTAGGTTTGCGCCCGGGCCATGGTAAGTCCAGAAGCTATACGCCGGGCCCAGAGGCTGAACGCATCCATGGCATCGTCGTACGAACCGCGAAACGGCGCCTTGGTTCCCACGCGGCGGTCAACGGCTGCGCCAAGGCGTTCGCCGCTGGCGGCATCAACTAGCTCCATCTCAACCTCCACCTTGCCCACATCTGCATATTCCCCCGTGGCCATCTTGGTCGCCCCGGCTATGGCCGCCCCTACGGGCAGCACAGAAAGCACACCGCGCACAGGGCTGCCGGGAACCACATCTGTTATTGCCACACGCAGTCGCATGCTTTCAGGCCCAGCAACACTTGCCATCGGATAGATCGGGGCAATCTCCTTTACCAGTTCCTCGTGAAAGGTCTTTGCAAGCTCTGTCAGTTCTTCCAGATCGAGCGATCTGGCATCAGAATCAGCCCGCAGCACAACCTTTACAGGGTCGATAACAATATTTTTGTAGCCCCGCATGTCAGCGTCCGGCTTGCGGTAAACCATTACCGCGCCATCCACCTCGCCGGGCTTGAGATGCTCGTAATGCTGCAAAAAACCCGTCTGCCCCACTGCCTGAGCCCTGTGCGCGGCGCAGGCAGGCATCAAGCCAAAGACAAAAGACACAATTATAATCAGTGTTTTCATAATAGTAGCTCCTATCTCACGAACAAATGCGTCACATTGACGCATAGTTCCAAACATGCTGATACCAAGCGCAAGCGGTCAGCTCGTTCTAACTGCAATGTCTAGCTGCGCCTGCCGTACACGACTACCCGCCCCCTTTTGAGCGTGCCAGACCGTGTTTTATATTCCAGAATAATGCGGGTTATGTACCTGCTGCCACGCGGCAGTTGCAATGCAACGGTTTCGCCGCCTTTTCTGATAAAGCTGCGCACCGGCATCTCCCGCCGCTGACCGTCGCCAAAAACGACCACCACTTTTCTGAACTCAACCCCCTGATCGAGCACTTTGAGCTTGATGAAATTATACCTGTTGTGGTCACTGACCCAGATACTTTCCCGCTCTCCCAAGAGATTGACTGTCTTCTCTCCCAGTTTTTTCCAGTCACCGGCAACGGCCTGATTGCTCAAAACAAAGACGCACAATAACATTGCCAGCAACATTCTTTTTTTCATCAACAACCTGTCCCGTTTCTGTTAGCGGCCGCTGCAGCCCTGCCGCATGGTCTGCCAGGTGAAGGCGTAAGCATGATGGATTGCCCAACCTGTGCGTTGTATTCCCTGCTGCCAAGATGTAACCAAATGATTACAATTTTCTCCTAACTTTCCAGGGGCGTACTTGTCAAGGCAACGCCTAATACAGATCAGACGCAGATTGAGCGCAGATTGGGCACAGCTCTCCTGTTTGCTGCCAAAGGCAGGCAACCTCCTATTATTTATATAACCAACTGACTACAAAGATAAATACACCGCTTTTGAGCTGATCCCATCATAAAATGTGCCATAAAAAAGGCCGCCCTAAACGAGCGGCCAAATTGGTGAATGTATGGGATAAAAAATATGGGCAGCTAGGGCAGCTGCGGCGGCTGTGGCACCAGAGCCCGGTAAGGACTGCGCATACTGTACACAAAATTTGCCATGCGCAGGTCGCCACTGACCACAAGCATGAGCAACAGCTTGGACTGCGTATCTTCGCGCACAACGCCATAGCCTTTCACGCCCTTCTGCTCAAAGGTAAATTCCCACTGTCCGTTGCGCAAAACAGGAGCGGTACCGCCCAGCCGCTGGGCATTGCCCTTGGCGGCCTGCTCGCCCTCGCCCGCATTGGCGGGTCCAACAATAACCAGGGCAGAGCTTTTGTGGTCCTTTTGGCCCATCACCACCTGAACGGCTTCCTGCACCTTGACCGGCCCGCTCACCACCACCCAGTCGGCTGGCAGTTCAAGGCTGTAATGTTTTGTGGTCAGGGGCACGGCCTGCGCCTGCACGGCCATAAAAATGACCAGCACAAGCAGGGTCAGCGCACTCACGGCACCACGGCAAAAGCGATTAGGCATGATTTTCTCCGTCAGTTTTCATGTATGTGCGCACTGTACGGCGCAGCCGCCCCGCTGTCCACACGGCAGACAAGCCAATCCCCTTGCCGGGGAACGGGCATACCTGTAATATGGAAAGCTGAGGATTATATGCTGAAATTACACGCACTGCGCACACGTCTTTACGAAAACCGCTTTGAGCTGCTCATGGGGTCGCTGTGGTGCATCTTCATTCTGAACATCCTGTTTCCCGACAACATTTACCGGGGCTACGCGCAGGCCATCTACCTGCCCATCCAGCTGCTGGCGGCCCTGGTACTGTTTGACAACAGGCCGCGCATACTGCGTTTTGCCCTGTTTCTTGGCGGCCTGCTCATTGCTGCCAGAGCTCTTGATCTGATTTTTGTCAAAAGCCTGAAAATTGAAATGCTGCTGCTCTACCTGTTTTTCTTCGGCAGCATCATGTTTGAGGTATTTCGGCAAATCGCGCATGCCAAGATGTTTACCTTCAAGATGATCTACGCTGCGGTGTGCGGGCTGCTGCTCATTGGTTACTGCGGCTATTTTCTGTTTTTGACCATCGAATTCAGCCAGCCGGGTTCTTTTCGTGGTCTTGGCCCGGGCGATCAGGCCATCAACGACCTGTTCTACTTCAGCTATGTGACCATTCTTACCATCGGCTACGGCGACATAACGCCCAAAACGTGGATAGCCAAAAACGCCACGGTACTGGTGGGCTTTACGGGCTATCTCTATTCCATTGTGGTCATCGCACTTATCGTGGGCAGGGCCCACCGCATACCGCGAGCCAGTGCTTCACCAATCAAAAAACCGGGGCCGCTGTTGGGGCATCCGCCAGTGCCGGGTCAGGCTGCGCCGCAACCGGGGCAGGCTGTGCCGCACCCCGTACAGGCTGCACAAACAATTCAGCCCCAAGCCGAATCCCCCAGGCACGAAGACTAGCCCACTCCCCCTGCTTTCTGCCGCGCGGGCTACCGAGCAGCCGTCCGCTGCCAATCAGGCCTTGCGCTTGAACATCCACACGGCAACCCCCACGGCCACCATGCTGATGCAGGCGATCTTGCCGAGGTTTACGGCTGCCGCCGCCACGGTAATATCCTTGAGAAACACGCCCTGAACAATAGCGGTAAAGTGCCGCATGGGATTGAGCTGGCTGGCATACTGCAAAAAGGGCGGCATGTTGATGACCGGCGTAACCGCGCCGGAAATAAGAATGCACGGCACGCCCACCGTAAAAGCCCCCAGAAAGGCCTGCTGCTGCGTCGCGGAAAGTGAAGACACCATGAGCCCGATACCGCCCGAGGCCATGGCAAAAACCAGCATGGCCACATACAGCAGCACCAGCGAACCGGTAAAAGGCACGCCAAAGCCAAAAACAGATATGAGCAGAAAGATGGTTCCGTGCACCAGCCCCACCAGGCAGCCCGGTATGAGTTTGGCCAGGGCAATCTCTGTGGGCGTGGCAGGCGAAACCAGCAGCTGGTCAAACGTACCCACCTCGCGCTCGCGCGCCACGGAAAGCCCCGTTACCACCAGCCCAAGCATAAAGCTCAGCATGCCAATAAGGTTGGGCAAAAAGAACCACTGAAATTCCAGGTTGGGGTTAAACCAGCAGCGCACGCGCACATCCAGCCGGGGTGCGCTGGCGGCAGCCCCCAGAGCCGCCTGCCCCATGACCGTTGATTCACCAATGCCGCGCACGATGGTTTCAAGATAATACGAGGCAATCTGCGCCGCGTTGGAGCGCCTGCCGTCAAGAATGACCTGCATCTGCGCGGGCGTGCCCGCATCAATGCGACGAGAGAATTCTTCGTCAAAAACCACCACAAACAGGGCCTGCTGCCTCTCGATGGTGGGCCGAATATCCGCCTCGCCGTTCAGAAAAGTAACGCTGCGAAAGGTGTGCGAACCCTGCAGCCTGCGCACTACCTCGCGGCTCCAGTTGCCGCTGTCGTGATTGAGCACGGCCACATCCACATTGCGCACCTCCATGGTGGCCGCCCAGCCAAAAATAACTATCTGCATGAGCGGCGGCACAATGATGAGCATGCGCGAAACCTTGTTGCACAGCAAAACCAGCAGTTCCTTGCGCACAATGGTGGCCATGCGCCGCAGGTTGAGCCGGGGCAGGGTTAACCTTGCCATTACGCATCCAGCCTTTTGACAAGGTTACGGTACACAAGCCCCAACAGCACCGAGGCCAGCAGTCCCATAAAGAGCAGGCTTGGGCCAAACACCGCCCACACGTCGCCGGTCAGAAATATGGTGCGCAGACAGGTATTGAAATAGCTGGCGGGCAAAAGCCGGGTAAGAGCCTGAAGCACCGGCGGCATGCTGTTGATGTCAAACACAAAGCCAGAGAGCAGCAAGGCTGGCAAAAATCCGGAAAACAGACCGGCCTCCGCCGCCACCAGCTGCCCGCGCAGGGTTACGGAAATAAGCAGCCCCTGACCCAGCGCGCTCAGCATGAAGACAGAAGACAAAAGCACAAGCACCCACAGCGAACCGCGAAATGGCACGGCAAAAAGGGTTACCGCCGCCACGGCGCACAGGGCCATGCTGAACATGCCCATGCAGAAATACGGAATCAGCTTGCCCAGCAGCAGCTGCATGCGGCTTACCGGTGTGGCAAACATGGCCTCCATGGTTCCGCGCTCCCATTCGCGGGCAAATACCAGCGAGGTAAGCAGGGTGCCGATAAGGGTCATGATGACCGTGATGGCGCCGGGCACAAGAAACTGCACGCTCTTGGCCGCCGGGTTGTACCAGAAGCGCGGCTGGATATTGATGGGCAAGGCTGCGGCATTGCCACCGGGCAGGGCCGTGCGCTGCCACGACATTATCAGTCCCTGGCTGTAATTCTGGATATACTGGGCGGTGTTGGGTTCCGATCCGTCCACCAGAATCTGCACAGATCCAGCACTGCCGCGCGCCAACTGCTCGTCAAAATCCTGCTGGATCACCAGAATGCCCTGTACCGCAGAATCGCGCATCATGCGCCCGGCTTCGGCCATGGTACCTACTGGCCGCGTGGCAAACCAGGGGGAATGGGCAAAATCAGCTGCAAGACTCAGGGAGTGCCGCCCGCCGCTCTGGTCCAGCACGGCCAGCCGCAGCACGCCCGCATCAAGCGTAATGCCGTAGCCAAAGAGCAGCAGAAAAATAAAGGGCAAAACCCCGGCCACAAGATAGGACGAGGGATCGCGCACAATCTGCTGAAATTCTTTGCCTACCAGGGCAAAAAGCTGTCGTATCCAGATACTGCGTTGCATGGTTGCTGCCGGTTGAATGTTGCAAAGCTGAAAATATGCGTGCCGTCCAGCTGTTGGCCCTTGTTGGCCGCCTACTGCGGATGCTCCCTGTCGTATTTTTCAATGCTGGCGATAAAAGCTTCTTCCAAGGTGGGATCTTCCACTTCTGTGCACGAGGCCTTGAGCTCGTCGGGCGTGCCCATGCTGATCATGGCCCCCCGATAGATCAACGCAATGCGGTCGCAGTATTCGGCCTCTTCCATAAAATGGGTGGTCACCAGCACGGCCGCCCCGGCGGTGGTCATGGCCGAAATATGCTTCCAGAAATCCCGGCGGGTACGCGCGTCCACGCCCGAGGTGGGTTCGTCAAGAAACAGCACGGGCGGTTCGTGCAGGGTGGCGCACAAGAGGGCCAGCCGCTGCTTTTGCCCCAGGGGCAGCGAACCCGTGCGGCTGCGCAGGTAGGGCTGCAATTCCAGGGCCTCGGCCAGACCGGGCAGCAGCACGTCGCGGCGCTCCCTGCTCAGACCGTACAGTTCGGCAAAAATGGTAATATTCTCGCGCACGGGAATATCCGGGTACAGCGAAAACTTCTGTGCCATGTATCCAAGACGCGAACGGGCCTCGCTGCCCGCCCGCAAAAGATCCACGCCGTCCACTGCGCAAGTGCCCGCGGTAGGCCGCGAAAGCCCGCACAGCATGCGGAAGGTGGTGGATTTGCCCGCGCCGTTGGGGCCGAGGAGGCCAAAAATTTCGCCAGGCCGCACGTCAAATGAAATATCGCGTGCCGCCACAAAGGCCCCAAACTGTTTGGTGAGGTTGCGGGCCGAAATGGAGTACACGGGGCTGGATGTAGTGGAAGAGGAAACGGAAGAGGTCGGTGCTGCAGAAGCCGCTTGCGCCGCCGTGGCATTGTCCCCAGCCCCGCCGTTGTGGGCCACATGCAGCTTGCCGTAAGGCGAGGGACTCTGGTTTATGCCGCCCACGGCGCTCATGTAGGCGTCCTCCAGCCGGGGGGCCACTTGCTCACCGCCCTTTTCCAGAACCCCGCGGCGCAGGGATTCGGGGGCATCTGCCGCCAGTACCAGCCGTATACGGCTGCCCTGAATGAGTGCGTCCTCTATGCCGGGGCGCATGGTCCAGAGGGCCAGCTCTTTTTTATGCGTACCCGCATCGGCCCGCAGCAGAAAAACGCGCCCTTCGGCCCCCGCGGTAAGTTCCTGCGGCGGCCCTTCAAACAGCACCCGTCCATTGTCCAGCATTATCACGCCGGGGCAGCGTTCGGCCTCGTCCAGATAGGCGGTGGACCACACAACGGTCATGCCGTCCTGACTCAGATCCTGCACCATGCGCCACAGCTCGCGGCGCGACTGAGGGTCAACGCCTACGCCCGGCTCGTCAAGCAGCAACAGGCGCGGCGATCCCAGCAGGGCACAGGCAATGCCCAGCTTCTGCTTCATACCACCAGAGAGCCTGCCCGCAAGGCGGTCGGTAAATGGGGCAAGGCTGGTGAAACCCAGCAGCTTTTCAAACACGCGGTCGCGCTCTGCCCCTTCCAGCCCTCGCAGACTGGCGTGCAGGCGCATATTGGCCATAACGGAAATATCTTCGTACAGGCCGAAACGTTGCGGCATGTAGCCAATGCTGTTGGGCTGGCTGCGCATGAGCTCGGTGGGGCTGTATCCAAAAAGGCTGGCCCGGCCCTCGCTTGGCGGCATGAGCCCGGCCATGATGCGCATGAGCGTGGTTTTGCCCGCAGCATCAGGCCCCACAAGCCCTGTGATGCGGCCAGCGGGAATAACGGCGTTGACGCCGTCCAGAGCGGTTACGGCCTCGCGCCCTTTGCCAAAGCGCATGACCAGCCCCTCGAGGCAGACGGCCTGACCATCGGCAACGCACGAGGTCATGGCGCGGAAGCGTCCTGTAAAATAATGGTCACGGGCATGCCCTGCCGCATGACGTTATCGGGATCTTCTGCCTGCACGCGCAGGCGATAGACCAGAGCCGTGCGCACCTCGCGGGTTTCAACTGTCTTGGGCGTAAATTCTGCCGTGGGCGAAATAAAGCCCACCGTGCCGGAAAAATTTTTTCCGGGTGCGGCATCCACCTGAACTTTTACATTCATGCCGGGTTTGACGCGCCCAAGATTGGGTTCGTCCACATAGGCCCGCAACCACAGGGGATCGGTGAGCGTGAGCGTGTACACGGTCTGCCCCGCCTGCACAATGGCCCCGGCCTCACGAGCGCGTGTAAGCACTATGCCCTTTTGCGGAGCCACCAGGGTTGCGTCGTGCAGCTGGATTTCCGCATGGTTGAAGGCAGCCTCTGCGGCGGCCACAGCGGCTTTCTGCGCCTGCACTTCTTCTTCGCGGTAACCGGCAAGCAGCATGTCGAGCTGGTCCTGATTGGAACGCAGCTTGGAACTGGCCTCGGTATACTGGGCGCGGGCGTTGTCCAGATCTTTTTGCGAGATGGCGTTGGTGGCGCGCATGGCGGCCACACGGTTCAGATTGATCTGCGCGTTTTCGGCCAGCGCTGCAGAGCCGCTCACCGCGGCGCGTGCCTGGGCGATTTCCTCCACCCGATAGCCGCGCTCAAGCCGTATCAGTGAGGCCCGCTGTTTTTCAAGCTCTGCGGCGGCCTGATCCCGCTGCTGGGTAAGCAGATCGTTGTCCAGCAGGGCGAGAGGCTGGCCGGGGGCAACGATATCGCCCTCGTCCACCAGCACCTTTGCGATGCGCCCGTTGACACGAAAGCCCAGATCAACCTGCCTGATATCGACGTTGCCGTAGAGCACAAGGCGGTCGCCGTTATGACCAACCCACCACTGCCACAAAAGAACCACAGCCAGCACCACAGCCAGAGCCGCGCCAATGCCAATAACCTTACGGGGTACAGCCATATTCCTCCCTGCGTGCAATCGCCGCAAGCGGTTGCCGCACCTCACAGTTTTCAGCCAGGGGCGTGCGCCCCCATGCGAACCAGAATAGCCAGTGGCGGCAGCCTTGTCCATGCCGCGCATCACATATGAACCAACTGTTGATGCAATAGTTGATTTCCCCGGTCTTGTGGTGCAAGCAGGTGTTGTTGGCAACAAAGCCACATATTCAACCCTGTAGGGGGCGACATGACAGAGCATTTGCCTAGATTCCGGGTGACATGTCTGACCGCGGCCATCTGTCTGCTTGCGGCGCTGGCTTTCCCACCACACGGCGTTGCCGCACAACAGGCAGGAACCTTTCCCGACGCCGCCACGGTGGAAAACATCGCAGCGCAGGGCTATGTGTACGGACTGCCCACCGTGATGCACTATGCCATTACCTATGAATATTCCATAGACACCACATCGCCACAGTACAAAGCCCCGTTCAATCACCTGCTCAACGGAGCACGGGTTTTTACCTACAAGGATACGGTGGTCATAACGCCCAACAGTGACACCCCCTACTCCTTTGCCTGCCTTGACCTGCGGGCCGAGCCGGTGGAGATCAGCGTACCGCCTGTGACCGACGGGCGCTATTTCAGCGTGCAGCTGGTGGACGCAAACACCTACAACTTTGGCTACATCGGCAGCAGAACCACGGGCAATAAAGGCGGAAGCTACATGATAGTGGCCCCGGAATGGCAAGGCACCGCCCCTGCGGGCATGGCCGTATTCCGCTCCAGCACGCAGTTTGCCCTGGCGCTGTTCCGCACCCAGCTTTTCAGCCCCGCAGATATTGAAAACGTCAAAAAATTCCAGACAGGCTATGCAGTGCAGACGCGTTCGGCCTATCTGGGGCAAACCCCGCCCCCGGCCCTGCCCATACCACTCTTCCCCAACATTGGGCAGAATTTTGTGAAACCGGAATTTTTTGACTATCTGGCCTTTGCCATGCAGTTTGCCCCAGCCGCGCCGGAAGAAAAAACTATCCGCGCCCAGCTTGCCAGCATTGGAGTGGTGTCAGGCAAGCGTTTTGACTTTACCGCCCTGCCCAAGGATTGTCAGGAGGCGCTGCTGCGCGGGCTCAAAAAAGGCGAAGCCATGGTTGACGCCTCTATCAACGGCCCCGGCATACGTGTTAACGGCTGGAAAGTAAGCTCGCCCTTTGGCAACCGAGAATACTTCAACGGCAACTGGCTGAAACGGGCTGGCGGTGCCAAGGCGGGCATTTACGGCAACGATGCGGAAGAAGCCGTGTACCCCATGACAAGAACACTGGCCGACGGTACGCCCCTCGACGGCAGCAGGCACAAATACCGCATCACCATTCCCGCAGGGCAGTACCCCCCGGCCAGGGCGTTCTGGTCGGTGACCATGTACGACGGCAAAACCCAGCTGCTCATCAAGAACCCCATTGACCGCTACCTCATCAATTCTCCCATGCTGCCGGACATGAAGAAAAACGCCGATGGTTCACTCACTATCCTGATCCAGCGCGATTCGCCCGGCAAAAAGTATGAAAGCAACTGGCTGCCCGCGCCCGACGGCCCCATCTTTCTGGTGATGCGCCTGTACTGGCCCGAAACGCAGGGCATGTCGGTGCTGCCCCTGGGCAAGGGCACATGGCAGCCACCCCGGGTGGAACTGAACGATTAGACGCGCAACCACGCGCAAGGGACCAGCATGTTTTTTTATAGAACACGCCGCTTGTCCACGGCTGTGATTACGGCAGTGGTGATAAACCTGTTCATGGTTCTGGGCTTTGCGTCGCAAGGGGCGCAGGCTCAGGACTATGGCTGGTTTTTGCTTGATTTGCCCGCAGGCTGGCAGGCAGAAGCCCCGGCAGACATGGGCGGAACGTGGATTTTATCGTTGAGCGGGCCGGATGAAGCCGTACACGCGCGCATATTGGTGGGCAAAACGGCAGGCCCGCCAGACGCGGCCGATGTGGCCGCCCTGCTGCGAGCGGCAGCCGGTGTGCGCGAGCCGGTGCGGCGGGCTGACAACCAGTATGTTTTCAGAGGCAAGGACGCCCTTGGTGTGGAAACTGCCGGAACTGTGGGGGCAGACCCGCAGGCAGGCCTGTATATGGCGGTTTTGTGCAGCGGCGAGGTTGAGCAGGCAGAAGATATGCTGGCTGCGCTACGTGGCGGCACCAACCCGGCCATGCTGCCCCAGCGCCACGTGGTGCGCGGCAGCCTTGAGCCGCGCTTTATACCTGCGGCTCCGTAGGCATTGGTTTACTGCTGCAACACAGGCTTGCGGCTGCGCTGTATGGGCTTGCCCAGCCCCATGGATTCGGTGGCGCGCAGCACTTCCGCCGCTCTGGCATCGTCGCCGCGCAGCAGCACAAGCACCACATACAGTTTGCCGGAACGCTCCATCTTGGTGCGCATGCCCCGGCCCTCCAACCGCTGGCGCAGGGAATCCACGGAATCCGCATCCTTGAATGCACCCACCTGAAACACATAGTCGAAGAGCCCCGACACCTGCGGTGCCTTGACTATTCCCGAAGGCTGGGCTGCGCTCTGACCCTGCGCGCCTGCATTTGCGCCCTGGGGCACACCGGCCTGCACAACACCCGCAGGCTTTGGCTGCACGGGAGTCATGGGCGGCATGGGTTTGAGAGGCGCATCGCCCGTGGCGGCATCGTTGCGCAGCACCCGTGAAAAACGCAGTTCTTCCGCTGCCAGAACTTTCTGCCGGGGTTCTGCGCCTTCTTCGCCTGCTTTTGCTGCGGGGCCGCCGGGGTTGGGACCATCGTCATCCATTGCAGTGGCGGGTGAAACCGCACCGCTGGCAGGCGCCGCCTGTTTGGCGGCCACCGGTTGCGGATGCGCCTTCCAGTAGGCTCTGCCGCTCATGACGCCGCCAAGGTATGCCAGCACCACCGCCGCCACCACAAGAAAAACTGCCGCCAGCAGGGATGAAGGGCGCAGGCACAGACATTTTTTTTCAGTTGCCTGATCCGATGAATTCTGACGGCTCTGTGGAGGCATGTAATCTCCTGATGCTGGGGTTTGTTGCTCAAAAGTCGCAGCAGGGCTGCAAGGCCGTTGGCGGTGGCAACCATACCAATGCATGCGGCAGGCGTAAAGTGTCCCTCTTCTCCTTGCCTTCTGGCATGCGAATGCCCGCAACAGGCGGTCTGGCCGCTTGCGGGGCAGCCCCGCGCTCTGCTATTATGACTCCAAGCAAAAAAATATGGAGTAATGCCATGACCAAGGCCCTATGGTTTTTTCGCATATATGTGGTCATCTGTCTTGTGCTGGCTGGGCTTTCTGGCAATGCCGCATTGGCAGCGCATATTGCCAAACCCGGTCCCGAGCCACAGATTCTGTCCCTCGTCAACGCCACTGGTGAAGACGTGCTGAGCATGGGCTTTCAGACTGGCCGCAACATGCACTTTGTGCGGCTCGACATGCCTCCTGGAGGCAAGGACGATATTGAAAACCCGGGCGCGCTCACAAACCTGCGCATTGACACGGGCCTCGCCCTGTGGCTGTTCAAGGATGTGCCCCTGAACAAGGCGCAGACCATGACCCTGCGCATGGGCGACAAGCCCGTGATTGAACTGGCCGCGCCCAAGGCCGAGCCCCAGCGCCTCTCGGGCGAGGTGCAGAGCCTGCTGCCCGGTCCCGATGCGGGCCCGGTGTGCGCCCTTGACCGTTTTCGCCCCGGCATGCCCATGAAGGACGTGTGCGCCCTGCTGAGCGCCACCCCGCAACGCGACGACAACGATGCCGTGCTTGCCAGCCTTGGCTTTGCGGGCATGGTATGGGCAGCGCGCCTGGAACCTGCCCAGCCCGAAGGCAAGCCCGCCAGCAAGGCCGCTCAGGTACTCGACCACATGGAGCTGCGCCGCAAGCTTGACCACGAAACCGTCGACAAGCTGATGCAGGCCCTCTACGACCAGAAGTACAGCCCCTGGCAGGCAGAGCTACCCGGTCTGGACATCAACTTTACCCAGATGCCCTCCATGGATCTGGCCAAGCAGAAGGATATGCTACGTCAGGTGCTGGAGTATTTTCTGGCTGCTGGCAAGGGCGAGGCCACAATCATGCTGGCTCCCACAGACATACTGCCCAAGCTGGCCGATGCGGACGCGCCCAACGGCGATGTGCAGTTGTTTACCATAACCCTGCGCCCCACTTCAAAAAATATTGTGGTGGATGTGGCCGCCTACCGCGAGAGTGAAGAATCACACTAGAAACCTGATTTCGAGCTCCCAGACAAGGACACAAAAAAGGCATCCCCGGCCAAACCGGGGATGCCTTTTAACTTTACCGTCAAAGGTGGTGGGACTAGCCCAGCCGACCTTCCTTCTTGGCGGCGCGCATGCTGCGCAGCCAGTTGTACCAGCCTTCAAGGCCATCGCCCTTGCGGCAGGACACTTCAAAAATATCAAGATCCTTGTTGAGCTTGGTGGCAAAATTGCGGGCGCGCGCAAGGTCAAAATCCACATAGGGCAGCAGATCTGTCTTGTTGAGCACAAGCGCCCTGGCAAGGTTGAACAGCAGGGGGTATTTTTCCGGTTTGTCGTCGCCCTCGGCTACGCTCAGCAGGGCCACCTTGGCGTCTTCGCCGCAGTCGAATTCCACGGGGCACACAAGGTTGCCCACGTTTTCGATAAAAAGAATATCCACGCCGGTGAGGTCGAGGCTCTCCAGCGAGGTAAGGATCATATTGCTGTCGAGGTGGCAGCCGCCGTCGGTATTGATCTGCACGGCCTGCGCGCCGGTGGCGGCAACGCGGCGGGCGTCGTTGTCTGTCTGCAGGTCGCCTTCCACCACGGCCATGCGAAATTCGCCAGCCAGGTCGCTCAGGGTGCGTTCAAGCAATGTGGTTTTGCCAGCGCCGGGCGAACTGATGAGATTCAGGGCCAGTATGCCTTTTTCAGAAAGCAGCCGCCGCACATGCACGGCCATTTTTTCGTTTGCTTCCAATACATTACGAACCACAGGAATTTGCATTCAGTTCTCCTTGCTTGCCGCCTGTACGGCGTGGTCATGAGCCAGAAACAAAAAGATCAAGACGAAGACGGTATTGAAAGAGCAAACCTGCGGCTCCTGTAAATCAGGAGAGCAAAGGGCTAGCTGGCTTCCAGACGGTTGAGGTACAGTTCCCTGCCCTGCTCAACCACATGCCCAAACTGCTCGCCGCAACCGGGGCACGGCAGCCACAGGGCATCCTGCCCCTCGCCGCCAAAAACCTTGCCGCAGGCCGAACAGCGCAAGCGTAGAGGAAGCTCGTTGAGCTCCAGCCGCGCGCCCTCGTGCGGGGTTCCGTGCACCATGGTTTCAAAACAGAATTGCAGCGATTCGGGCACAACTCCAGAAAGCGAGCCGTAGGTCACGCTCACAACTTCCAGGCGGGTGCAGCCCTGACGGGCTATTTCATCCTCTGCCATCTGCAACAGGCTTTGCGCTATGGACATTTCGTGCATTGGGTCATGCTAGCCCAAAGACCCGGTTCCGTAAAGGCCAGAAGCGAATCTTGCTATTCGACACAAATAATGTACATTTTGCCCATGCGTCGCTCAAAATTTTCTGGCGTCTTCTCTTTCTCTGCCGACTGGACAGCTAGCCGCAGCAAAACGCACTTCTTCGTCTGGGAACTTCCTGACGGAGCATACGCAGTGCAAGAGCTCAACGCCGCGTTCCAGCCTGTTGCAGAAGTGGAACGTATTAGCGCCAAATCATTTCTCCGCGAATTCAAGGCAGAGCCCAACATTCTGGCTATGCCTGTGGTTACGCCGGATTTAAGCCATTTTGAGGCGAGACCGGTCGCGCCCCAGCCCGATGCCAGTTCGTCTGCCCCCCAACCCGTGCGCAAAACAGCGGAAGTCCCAGCTGCCAACCCCGGTTTTGCCCCTCTCGAAATGGCCAAGCCCAAAGGGAAACTGCCCGATTCCGTACAGGTTGTAACGGGCAAGGCCGATCAGGCCCCCCTGCCCTTTCCCACGCGCGCAGCCACGGGTGTCACCGCCGTACGCTACGAAGAAGGCCAGCCCCCGGCTGCACCAGCCGCGCAGGCTGTTCAGGCCGGCCCCAAAAAGGCCTATGACCTGGAAGCCGCCCGCAAGGCCAAGGTGGTGGAAACCAAGCTGAGGGAAACATTCCGGCAAACCCTGCTACGCCTCAAGCGCCCGCGCGAACGCAAGGCCGCTCTGCTAGCCCTTGAGCAGCTGGCGCACACCAAGGAAGGGATCACGCCCTCGCACAAGCACATGTTTCGCGATTTTGGCGTTCGTCTGCGTCAAAACTCACAGCCAGACCTGGCCCTGCTGTTTTCACGCAAGGCAGTGGAACTGGCCCCCGAAGACGATCACGCCCACTTCAACCTGGCACGCATTCTGTGTTCACTTGGCATGTACGATGAAGCCGCAGCCCATGTTGCTGCGGCCCTGAGCGTGTCGAGCGAAGAGCCTCTCTACTTCAAGCTGTTGGAACATATCCGCGAGCTCAAGCAGGCGCGTAGCGCGGCCAAGGCCGCGCGTCAGCGCTGAGCGGCTGTTTCAACCCAAGTCATTGGCAGGAGCCTTTCGGCATGAACAAAGTTATTCTCAGTCTTCTTGTGGCTGTCTGCGTTCTGGGCATGGCGCTTATCATGCTTAACGAACGCCTCCGCAAGCCCGAACCCGCAACCCCTGCTGGCATTATCGCGCCAGTTACCCCGCCTGATGCGGCCCCGCCCGTTGGGGCAGGCAGCCCCGTTGCCGCTCCCAATGTCGCAGGCGGCCCAGGTACCAGCATGCAACCTCAGCCCTATCTGCCCCCGCAATCGCAGGCTGGCATTCCAGACCGAAATGCCAGCAGCGAGGCCCCGGCCCGAGCGCCCATTCCCAGCCTGAAACAGGACGAGAAAAGCGCCCCAGTCAGCAGTCTTGCATCGTCCGACCCGCAGCCTGCAGTGGCCAAGCCGGTGGTACAGCCCAAGCCCGTTACTCCGGTTACCGAAAAAACCACGGCTGCGGCTGAACCCACCAAGGAAAAGGCCGCCAAGGCCGCTCCCCAGCACAAGACCATCACCAAGTTTGTGGTGCTTGCGCGTGACAAGGGCGCCACTGTGCGTCTGGTGGGAGCTGCCCCCATTGTATACAAAAACATGCAGCTCAGCGGACCGGACCGTCTGGTTATCGACCTTGACGGCAAGTGGCAGATCAAGGCTCCGGGCGTACCCAAGAACCCTGCGGTTACCAACGTGCGCCTTGGTAAGGACAGCGACAAGACACGCATAGTCATTGACCTTTCGGGCAAGGTTCAGCCCAAATTTATTCTTTCCAAGGACGGTCACACGCTGGATATCCGGCTGGATCACTAGAAATTCTGCCTGCTGGAACAATAAAACCCCCGGCTGTTCATCGAACAGCCGGGGGTTTTTGCATGCTGCCCAAGGCAGTCTTTCAGCGCATGCCTAGCTTTCCATTTCCTTGCCGCGGGCATTGGCAGCCAGCACGGAATCCACCAGCAGGCCGATGAGCCCCTCGCGGTCAAGCACGTTCACACCGGCAATGGTCAGCCCGCCGGGTGAGCACACGTCGTCGCGCAGCTGCATGAGCGGCTTGGAGCTTTGCTCGACCATTGTGGCGCAGCCGCCAAAAAGAGCCGCAACCATATCGCGCGATTCTTTGTGCTGAAAGCCAAGGGTAACCCCTGCCTGCACCAGCCCCTGCATCATGGCAAACACGTAGGCCGGACCTGCGCCAATGAGAGCCGAGAAAGCCGTAAACTTGCTTTCAGACAGCTCCACGCACACGCCAAGTGCGTTAAAAAACGCCAGCACATCGGACTTGCGTGCATCGGGCAGGGTGGGGTCTTCAAAGCACAGGGCAAAAACACCCTTGCCCACCAGAGCCGGAGTGTTGGGCATGCAGCGCACCACAGGGCAACGGCCTTCCACTGCGTCGCTCAGCCGCTGGCGGCTCACACCGGCAGCAACCGAAACCACGGTCTTTTCAACCGTCAGCCCCGGGCGCATCTGCTCCAGCACTTCAGCAGCCTGATAGGGCTTGACGCCCAATACCAGCACGTCGGCGGCCTGCGCCACGGCCAGGGGGCTTTCAAGCACGCGTACGCCAAGCTCTTCAAGAGGGCGCATGCGCGCAGCGGTTCTGTTGTATCCACACAGACTGTAACCACCCTTATGGGCAAGACCGGCCATGATGGCCCCGCCCATATTGCCGCAACCGACGCAACCGATAGTGAGCGCCATAGTATTACTCCGTGATTTCCAGGCCGCTGAAGAAGTAGCCTATTTCAAAAGCCGCGGTTTCAGCGGCGTCCGAACCGTGTACAGCATTGGCTTCCAGGCTTTGGCCATACTTGTGACGCATGGTTCCGGGTTCGGCCTGAGCCGGATTGGTGGCCCCCATAAGGGCACGCCAACGCGGAACAGCGTCTTCGCCGCGCAGCACAACGCAAACCACAGGGCCGGAGGACATGTATTCGGTCAGGCTGTCAAAGAAGGGGCGTTCCTTGTGCACAGCGTAAAAGCCGGCGGCCTGCGCCTTGGAAAGGTGCAAGCGCTTGAGAGCCACGATCTTGAGGCCGGAAGCTTCCATGGCAGCCAGAATTTCCCCGGTCAGATTGCGCGAAACTGCGTCAGGCTTGATAATGGCGAAAGTGGATTGCATGCTTACTCCTATTCCATATTATTGTTGAGGGAATGGGTACCTGCCGCAGCAGCGGCATTGTCCTGGGCCAGTTTCCAGATGATGCGCCGCAGTGGCACAACCGCCGCACCTTCCCTGTCCTCCCACTGGCGCAGGGCGCTCAGGGTTTCGGGATAGGGATGACCAATGGCCACAGCCATACCTTTTGCGCGGGCGCGGGCTGCCGCCGCGTCCAGCGCTACAAGGATGGCCGCAGTGTCGCGGCGCGTATCCAGAAAAACATCGCGTGCAAGGGCAACCAGCCCGGCTTCTCTGGCGGCAAGCGCCAGCTTCGGGTCCGAACGCGTCACGCTGTCGAGCACGGCCAGCCCGTGGCCGTTCAACATGCCCACCAGCGTTCTGCACAGCGAAACATCGCCTGTAAAGGCTGATCCCATATGGTTATTCAGGCCAATCACCGTGGGCAGTGCCCGCAGGTTACTGAACAGTACCGTTCTTATTTCTTCCGCGCTCATACCTGTGAGCAGCGCGCCGGGGCCGGGATCGGGCCGTCGGTGGTCAGCCCTCGGCAGTGGTTCCATGGGCTGATGCAAAAGGCAGTCAAGCCGCCTGGTTGCTGCAATTTCAGCCACTTTACTGGCGTGCGGAGCTCTGGGCCAGATGGAAAAAGTCACGGCAAAGGGTAGCGCGGCGGCTTCGTCCGCAGCTTCGGCCCCCTGCCCCATGTCGTCAATAACCAGAGCCAGCGCCACTTCTGGCAGGGGCTGCGCAAGATCTGCCAGCTGCCCCACATGCCCAGGAAACCTAACAACATAGTATACCAGATGATTGAGTAGGATTTCAAGAGCCCCGTGGGGGGACCACCGCACATCCGCCCGCGCGCCCGCAGATTTTAGCGTTCCGGCCCGTGCGGTTAGGCCTTCCAGCAGGGCCAACCCCAGCCGCAAGGGGGCGCAGGGCCCACTGACGGTAAATTGCCGCACACCGCCCACCCCTGCCAGCGATGGCAGCTGCTGCGCAAGTGAGCCTGCCACGGGGGGCGTGAGCGCAGCTGACGTTGCTGCAGAAGCATGTTCGGGAAGAATGGCAGAGGAACCTGACAATGAAGGCGACACCGCAGCCCCGGCCTCACCGCCAAACACGGCATCGTCGCCAGGCTGATCGCCCGTAGCGCCATTTTGCGGCAGCAGCACGCGCTGCCACTGTGCCAGGGGCAGGGTCTGGGGCAATGCCTGGGCAACCAGCGTGTCTATCAGATCCAGCACAAGGGTTTGGTCAAAGGCCCGCCACACCGTATGTGAGACAGCAAGGGCGAGGGGGAGAGACTGCGGCTTGGCAATGCCCGGGGCAGCAATATCTGTGGCAGAACGGGAGGCAGAGTTGAGGAATGACGGCGCGTCGGACGCGTCTTGCATGCGCCACTGCACCCAGCACGAAAAAACGAGGCTGAGCACAAGCCACAACACGCCGCCCACGGCCAGCCCTGTAGAAGCAGACAGCCTTTCGGCTGGCCGCGAAGGGCTGACCGAAAGGCTGTCTGAAGATTTTGTGTCGCGCAATGGCAACACCCTTGTTTATACCTGCCCGCTCGCCTTGCGGTGAAAGGGGTTAGTTTCTAATTTCCCGCATTTTGGGAAGGCTCTTGACCATCTGCAGGGCCATGCGCAGCTGGTTGTCACGCGCCAGCTGTTCGGCGGCGTCTTCCTTGCTGCCCTTGGTCTTGGACGACTTTTTGTCCTTGCCGTTTTCGATATGACGGTTCAGATCCTGCTCGCGCACCATCAGGCGGGAGTTCTCCTTTTCGTCAGTGCGGGGCGCTTCAAAGGGCACTTCCACGTCGGGCACAATACCTTCGGCCTGAATGGAGCTGCCGCTGGGCGTATAGTACAGGGCCACAGTCAGCTTGAGGCCAGAACCGTCGGAAAGGGGAATAATGTTCTGCACAGATCCCTTGCCAAAGGAACGCTCGCCCACGGTGAGGGCGCGCTTCTGGTCACGCAGCGCGCCAGCCACGATTTCGGAGGCAGAGGCGGAACCGGCGTTGATCAGCACCACCATGGGCGCATGGATGTCGTCGCCCTGCTTTTTGGCTTCGTACACGCGGTCGGTATTATCGCGACGTCCCTTGATGGAAACGATCACGCCCTTGTCGAGGAAGGTATCGGAAACACTCACGGCCTGGTCAAGCAGCCCGCCGGGGTTGTTGCGCAGGTCGAGCACAATACCCTTGACACCGCCAGCGTTCTTGGCTTCCTTGTCGGCAGCCTTGAGGGCATCTCTCAGTTCTTCGGTGGTGCGCTCAGAGAACCGTGTGAGACGAATCCAGTAGTAACCGTCTTCCAGTTTTTTGGATTTCACGCTGATAAGCGGGATAGCATCACGCACAATGCGTACGGTCTGCGGAGTTTTGGCATCGCTGTGCATGATGGCCAGTTCCACTTCCGAGCCCTTGGGGCCACGGATGCGCGAAACCACTTCCTGCAGCGAAAGTTCCTGGGCGGGCTGGCCGTTGATGGACAGGATGATATCGCCCGACTTGAGACCGGCACGGTAGGCAGGGGTGTCCTCGATGGGGGTCACCACTGTAACCTGTCCGTTTTCCATAGAAATTTCTATGCCAATACCAAAGAATTCGCCGGAGGTCGTCTCCTGCATTTCTTTGTATTCATCAGCGGTCATAAAGGTAGAATGCGGGTCAAGGCCCTGAAGCATGCCCTTTACCGCGCCATTGATGAGGTCGCCCTGCGTCACATCGCGCACATAATAACGCTCAACCAGATCCAGAACCTGACTGAAGCGCTTGAGCGCGTCAAATTTATTGGGGGCTTCCTTGGACGCTTCTTTTTTTTCGGCACACATGGGCGCGCCCGGCAAGGCAACCATACCGCCCACGGCAAGCAGAAGCACCAGAACACTAAGACGGACAAGAAGACGCATATCAACGATCTCCACACATACGTAATGGACAAAGACAGCGCCGCAAGCCAACAGCCGCAGCGCAGGGGGTGCAGCAGCGTCAGCCAAAGCAGGGGCCGCGCACCAGCCGGATAGTGACCCTTTTCACGTCAAAATGCAACGCCAAAAGGCGTAATTTGCGCACTGGCAAACCACTGTGAGCGGCAGCACAACAGAGGTTTCGGCTTGGGGACCACGCCATCGCAGCCCTCTTAAACACCATGCGCCGGGTCAAACCTTCGAGAGTATCGTCAGTTCTTCCCGGCGCATATCGGTCGCATGATCAGGCACAGTCAGCCAAGGGCAGCCTCTGCCTGTCAATCGGCCATATCAGTCTGAAGTCAGGCCGACCTTTTATCAGATATTAGTCTTCAACCTTGAAAAAGGCAGCAGCACCACCGCCACACACGGGGCAGGCATCGCAGGGGCCTTCGTGGGTGTAGCCGCACACCTTGCACACGTAGTAATCGGTGGCGGGCAGGCCAGCGGGATTTTCTAGAGCCTTCTTGTACAGGTTGGCGTGGATTTCTTCCACCTGGTTGGCAAAGTCAAAATACTTGGCAACCGCAGCCTGACCTTCGGCCTTGGCCTGCTCGATCATGGCGGGGTACATGTTGGTGAATTCGTAGGTTTCGCCTTCGATGGCAGACTTGAGGTTGGCCACGGTGTCGCCGATTTTGCCTGCATTCTTCAGGTGGGCATGGGCATGGACGGTTTCTGCGGCTGCGGCTGCGCGGAACAGCTTGGCAACCTGATGCAGGCCTTCCTTGTCGGCTGCGGCGGCAAAGGCGAGGTACTTGCGATTGGCCTGGGATTCGCCAGCAAAAGCGGACATAAGGTTTTCGTGGGTGTTGCTCATTTGGATAGTCTCCTTGGTGAAGAAGTTGTTTTTATCAGGAACAATTACTAATTAAAGAATTCAGCTGGGCTTGTAAAGCTTTTTTTCAAAAAAATAAAATTAATCGGCATGCCCTCCCCCCTTGTCCCCGTTGCGCAGAAGCGTATGACAAGCTAAAAGGAATCTATGAACGCCCAAGAAATCATATCCCATTTCGGCATGCGTCCCCACCCCGAAGGGGGGTTCTTTTATCGCACCTATGAAGCCCCGCAGATTCTTTCAGCAGAAGAGATGCCCTGCGGGTTTGTTGGGCCACGGCCTGTTTCCACCGCCATTCTTTTTCTGCTTGAGCAGGGGCATTACTCGCGCCTGCACCGCATCCGTCAGGATGAACTGTGGCACTTCTATCTGGGCGGCCCCCTGCGTCTGGCCTGCATAGACACGCACGGTCACCCGCGCGAGGTAACGCTGGGGCACGATATTTTTGCTGGCCAGCACTTGCAGTTTACCGTTCCCGGCGGCTGCTGGTTTGGTGCCACGCCCGCCCCCGGTTCGGCCTTTTCCCTGGTGGGCTGTACGGTTTCGCCCGGCTTTGACATGGACGATCTGCGCATCGGCCAGCCGGAGGAACTGACCCTGCGCTACCCCAAGGCCAAGGACTGCATCCGCGAATTTTGCCCGCCGCTGAGCGATGCCCAGCGCGAGGTATGCAGAAGATGTGGTGACGACGAATGACCCGATATGCCGTGCCGGATGTTGCGCCGCAACAACCGCACTGCACAGAGATTGTCATTCGCCGAAGCCGCTTTTTAGCCCAGTGCGCCCATACGCCAGACCCGGCTGCGGCGCGTGCCTTTGTTGAACAGATCCGCCGGCTGCATGCCGACGCAACACACAACTGCTGGGCCTATGCCGCTGGCGCGCCGGGGGATACGGCGCAAATTGGATCATCTGACGACGGTGAACCGCACGGCACAGCTGGCAGACCCATGCTTCAGATCGTGCTGCACGGCGGCGTTGGCGAACTGTGCGTTGTGGTCAGCCGCTGGTTTGGCGGCGTAAAACTGGGCACGGGCGGTCTTGTACGGGCCTATCAGGACAGTGTGCGCGAAAATCTCGCCACCCTGCCCCTGCGCCAGCGCGTGCCGGAATGCAGCCTGCAGCTGACCCTTGGTTATGCACACCTGGACGCCCTGCGTCGCATGCTGCCCACCTTTGAAGCCCGTATTGAATGCGAAGAATATCAGGCTGATGCCCGCATGCAGCTACGCCTGCCGCTGGAACATGTGGATGCCTTTACGGTGGCGCTGGCTGGCATAAGCAACGGAGCCGCCCAGTGCAGCGTGCTGACAGAAGAAAGCACAGACTGACCATATACGTATTTATGTAAAAATGCACCAAGGCCCTGCGGCACAAATAGCAGGGCCTTTTTTAGTTGTGGGGGCTGCCTTTTGAGCCAGACAGACATCTATCAAAAAAACAGGGCCGCCGGAAAATCCCGGCGGCCCTGAACAGTTTCATTCAGCAAGCGCTGACTAGACGCCCTGCGCCTTGAGCTCTTCAATAAAGCCTTCCGGCACTTCAAAGCCAAGCGCCTGGGCCTTTTTGACAGATTCGGCGGCATCGGTGAACTGGCCCATTTCAAACTGGGCCAGGGCAAGGTTGTTCCACGCCGGGGCAAAGCCGGGCTGCTGCTTGAGCACTTCCTTGCAGGCCGTTTCGCAGGCGGTAAAGTCGCCCTTCATGTAATAGGCAGTAGACAGGGCACTTCTTGCCTGCACAAAGTTGGGGTCCCACTTGAGGGCCTTGTTCAGTGCGGTAATGGCCTTGTCGGGTTCGCCTCGCTGCAGGTGCACAAAGCCAATGTTGCTCCACGGCACGGGAAACTTGGCGCGGCAGTTGGCGGCTTCTTCGTTGTAGCGCAGGCAGCCGTCGAGGTCGCCGCGTTCAAGGCAGATGCCGCCCAGCTGCACGTAGGCTTCGGCCAGGTGGGGCGAATTACGCACGGCGTTGAGCAGGGCTTCTTCTGCCGCCACAAAGTCGCGCTTGGTCAGCAGGGCCAGACCAAGATTGTAGTAGTGGGTAGCGCACTGCTCGTTTTGGGCAATTTCTGCCTTGAGGTCGGCAATGTATTCATCCAGGTCATCGTAGCGAGCTTTCATGCTATGTGCCCCTCTTTTTTCAAAAGATCATAGTACCATCGGCAAAAATCAAAGATGCCCATGTACTTTTCGTCCTTGTTGACCACGCCAAGGGCGCATTCGGTAGCGCCCTTGCTGTAGGCCTTGCCATACGGGCCTTTTTTGGCCGCGTTTCTCAAAAATTCATTTACCAGCTGCTGGGTGGTGCGCTTGGACACATCGGTACGCATATCAAGCGGTTCGTTGGGCTTCTGGAACGGATCCCAGTTGTCATAACCGATGCGATCAACAAATTTGCGACGGCGCGGATTCATGCGGTCATAAATTTCGCGCTTGAGAGCTTCCTGCTCATCCGTAAGCTGTTGCGGCGTTCCATCGCGAAAGACGGTGGCGGGAATGCTGCCGTACATCTCAAACTCCTTTCACGCCCGATCAGGCCTCTTCTTTCTTGGCCGGGCCAATGCCCAGATAAGCCTCATCGTAGCGGGTCAGCAATGCCATGGACAAAGGCACATACACATCGTGCAGTTCCTTGAAACGGGTCTGCACGGTGGTGGCCACTTCCCTGCTCAGGTCTTCAAGCCTGTTCTGGATCTTGTCCAGATGGATGGTGGGATAGGGCTGGCCTTTTTCAAAAGCGGAATAGCCGCACACATGCCCCTGCCCGGCAATGGCCGTGGGCACGCCGTAAACACGGCAGGTAAGAGGCCTGGCGTGGTACATCAGGCAATGGTCGTTTTCGTCCAGCAGGGGGCAGCGCAGTTTGACCTGGGCGGCTTTCTCCATGATGGCTTCGGGGCTTTCGCCGTCTTTTTCTGCCCGGTACAGTTCGCGCTTGATGCGCGTGGCGCGGCGGTCCAGTTCTGAGGCGCGCTCAAGAATGGCGGAACGCTGCGGCCCGTGACCAAAGGTGGATTCAAAAGCCCTGTGGATATACATGGCTTCGACAAGCGAAAGATCAAAAAGTGCGTGACAGCAATCGCTGCAGCCTTCCTTGCAGACTACGCACTGGGGAAAAGCCCCGCGCACCCTGCCAAAAAGGTCGTCAACTTCAGCCCGCAATGCTTCATAGCGGGTAAAAATAGAGCTCAGATCAGGGATCATGGTTATCCTGCGATAGTGCGGAAGACATGGGGAGGAATAGCCGGAAGACGGCTTGTGCCTGTGAAAATGCCGCCTGGCGCGTGCGCGCCGGGCGGCACAATGAAAACTTTGGACAGGTCAGCAATGTGATGCCGCGGGGGCATCCATGCGATCCCTAGTTTTCTTCAACGGTGATGGCGCTGACTTCGCAAACTTCCACACAGGATTCGCAGCCCAGGCATTCTTCGGCGTTCACGGCTTCGGACTTGCCGTCCTTGATTTCGTAAACTTCAACGGGGCACACGTCCACGCATTCGCCACAGCCCACGCACTTGTCGACGTCAACATTAACATTATAACCCATGGTGTCCTCCAAATTTGCATTGACTTGCTTGATTTTTCAAGCGGCTAAATTCCGCTTGTGCAATGGATAGCTTTAGGCTTCCACCCTGTCAAGTGCCGGTTCGGAAATTGCCAACCAGACAAACTTTACAGGGTTTCGAACTGCATTTCCCTGACGCACGAAATTCACATTTTAAAAAAAAGTTGCCACTCCAACACCTTACCCGCTCCGCTCCCTTGTTAAGGAATCAATCGCGCGTAATACCCCTTGCCGTTGCGCACAACCTGAAGCAACACCTGCCCAGACATGCGCTCTCGCCTGAAAACCTGTAAAAAATCTTCCATGGTCTGTATTTCGGCAGCGCCCACGGCGGTTATGCGGTCTCCCTGACGCAGAAAATCTGCGGGGCCACCAGCACGGGCCTGACGCACTACCACACCCTGCGCTGTCTGCGCAACGCTGAATCCCCAGCGGCGTTCCAGCAAGGAGCGCGCATCGGCATCGCTGAAGGGTTCTGGCGTGGCCTCAAGCTTCACCGGGCCACCATCGCGCAACACCTGCAGGCGCAGGGCCGTGCCAGCTGTCTGGTTGCGCAGAATATCAAGATAGTCGCGCCTGTCGCGCACCGGCGAGGCATTGATGCTTTCAACTATATCGCCGGGCGCAATGCCTGCCTTGGCCGCTGGCGAACCGGGAAACACCGCGGTAACCAGCACGCCACCCGCATCCCTGAGCCCGAGCGCCATGGCCGTGCGGCCATCCACATCCTGCAGGTCAAGGCCCAGCCACAGCGGAGCCACCTTGCCCGCGCTCATGAGGTCGTGCATGACCCGGCGGGCCTTGTTGATGGGTATGGCAAAACCTATGCCCTCGGCGCGCGTGTCTACCGCTGTATTGATACCGATAAGCACACCCTCGATATTCAGCAGAGGGCCACCGCTGTTGCCGGGGTTAATGGCGGCATCGGTCTGTACAAGGTCGGTAAATGCGCCGTCCTTGTTGCGTATGGTGCGCCCGAGGGCGGAAACAACACCGGTTGTCACCGTATGGTTAAACCCAAAGGGATTGCCAATGGCAATGACCGTTTCGCCAGGCATGATATCGCCCGAATCGCCCAGCTTTACGGCTGGCAGCCTGGATGCGCCCTTGATCTGCAGCACGGCAATGTCAAAATCGGGGTCTGCTCCCTTGACGGCGGCAGGAAATTCCCTGCCGTCCAGCAGGTGCACCATGACCTCGTCGCCGCCAGAGATAACGTGGGCGTTGGTGAGCACAAGGCCTTTTTCACCGTCCACAATCACCCCGGAGCCGAGGCTGACGCGTTTCTGCTTTACACGGCGGCCCCCCGGCACATCAAAACCGGGCAAGCCCGGAAACCCCGGGCCAAAAAACTGCTCAAGGGGCGAAATTCTCTGCCCTTCAACTATATGCGTGCTTGTTATGTTTACAACCGCCGGGGCCACGGCCTGCACGGCCCGCACCACGGGGGTCAGGCGGGGGCTGTCTGGCGCAATGGCACGTGCCCGCGCGGGCAGACACAAAAGCAGCGCAACCGCCAGCAACACAAACAGCCAGCGCGCGTCAAAACCAGTATCAGCCGCCGCTGCAACTACCCGGGCTCTGACCGGCTGGCTGCGCCTGCAGCGTTGTATATGATTGGATGTGGTTTTCATAAAATATCCTTGCTTGCAACCTCGTCGCAAACATAAGCACGCTGACTGAATCGTAAAGTACCCGGTGCGAGATTAGTTTGCCCCCAGCCGCTCTACCTTGCACACAGAAGCCGTTAAGGATAAACAAACGGCATGAATACCACCCAATCCAACCTGCTGGAACTGATCTTGCCCGGTCTGAGCATCGCGCCCCTGCTTGATAAAGATCTGGACGCTGCCCAGGCCCACCTGGACGACCTCACCAAGCCCCAGGGCAGCCTTGGCCGCCTTGAAGACCTTGCCCAAAAGCTCTACGCCATCAGCGGCGGCCAGACTCCCATCAATGTCAGCCCGGCCATCATGCTTACGGTGGCGGGCGACCACGGTGTGGCCGAGCAGGGCGTTTCGCCCTTTCCCAAGGCCGTAACCCGGCAGATGGTGCAAAACTTTTTTAACAACGGCGCTGGCGTAAATGTTTTGTGCCGCACATCGGGCATGGATTTGCGCGTAGTGGACGCGGGATGCGACGGCGGCCCCTACGAGCCCCACTCCATCCTGATCGAACGCCGCCTTGGCGACGGCACTGCCGACATGAGCCAGGGCCCGGCCATGAGCCGCGAGACCTGCCTCAAAGGTCTGCGCATGGGCGTTGAGCTGGCCCACCAGCTGGCCGACGAAGGCTATCGATGCCTTGGTGTGGGCGAAATGGGCATAGCCAACAGCACTGCGGGCACTGCCCTGTACTGCTCGCTGCTCAACTTTACTCCGGAGCAGATGACCGGCCCCGGCGCAGGCGCCAATGCCGACATGGTGCGCCACAAAACCGAGATTGTGCGCAAGGCTCTTGCCGTAAATGAGCCCATGCTGCGCGACGGCGACCCCATCAACACCCTGGCGGCGGTGGGCGGTTTTGAAATTGTTCTTATGGCTGGCCTGATGCTGGGTGCGGCCTCGCGCCGCCTGCCCGTGCTGGTGGACGGCTTTATCTGCAGCGCGGCCTATGTGGCGGCCCTGCACATCTGCCCCCAGCTGGCCGACTACGCCGTGCTGTCGCACGCCTCGGCAGAGCCGGGTCATGTACGCGCACTGTCCAAGCTGACCGGCGGCGAATCGCGCAACAATCCCCTGCTGCACCTGAGCATGCGCCTTGGTGAGGGCACGGGGGGCGCTGTGGCCTACCACCTGCTGCGTTGCGCTGCCGCAATGTATAACGACATGGCAACCTTCAGCTCTGCCGGAGTGGCGGGCAAGACATGCTAAACCAGCACATGCCGGAACAGACTTCGGATTCAGCCCTGCTGCGGCTGGAGGATGTTTCGCGCGTGTTTGATATCAGACGCGGTCTGTTCGGCGACAGGCGCTCGCTTGTCGCCGTCGACCACGTCAGCCTGAGCCTTGCAAAGGGAGCCAGCATTGGCCTTGTGGGCGAATCCGGCTGCGGCAAGTCCACCCTCGGGCGGCTGGCCTGCGGCCTGCTCACCCCCTCGCAGGGAGAGGTACTGCTTGAAGGCCGCCCCCTGCCACCCGCAGGAGCCGACAGCTGGGCTGCCGGGCGCATCCAGATGATTTTTCAGGATCCTTTTTCATCGCTCAACCCGCGTCTTTCAGTAGGCAGCGCCGTGGCAGAACCGCTGGCCGCGCGCGGGGTCAGCCGCGCCGAGCGCCGCGCGCAGGCCGAGGACATGCTGGCGACCGTGGGTCTTGGGGGCATGGGCAACCGCTATCCGCACGAATTTTCTGGCGGTCAGCGACAGCGCATTGCCGTGGCCAGAGCGCTCATCACCCGGCCCGATGTGGTTGTGTGCGACGAACCGGTTTCGGCCCTTGATGCCTCGGTGCAGGCCCAGACGCTCAACTTGCTGCGCGATGTGCAGGAGCAGTTTGGCCCGGCATACCTCTTTATTTCGCACGATCTTGCCGTGGTGGGCTTTTTGTGCCGCCACATCATGGTGATGTATCTCGGCCAGATTGTGGAAGAAGGCCCCGCCGAAGCCCTCTTTGAAGGCGCTGCCCACCCCTACACCAAGGCGCTTATGGCGGCCATGCCCACGGGCAGTCGTCGGGGCGAGCCCATTGCCGCGCTGGAAGGCGAATTGCCGAGCCCGCTTGCGCCGCCAGCCGGTTGCCGTTTTCATCCGCGTTGCCCAACGGCAAAGGATATCTGCCGGCACGAAGCCCCGCAGTGGAAAGAGCTTGGGGCGGGATGGCGTGCGAGGTGCTGGCTGGCGTAATTTCGCCTGCGCGGCGGGCGGTCTTTTTTTGATTTTGCTGCCCTGCGGGCACGAAGTTTCGCCGTCCGGCGATGTTTTGGACGCCTGTGCGGCGCGCAGCAAGGTGGGACCGGTTATGGGGCTCCGCCCCCTTCTCGGCCCCCCTTGCATCCCCCCGAAGCACCCCCTAAGAAAAGTTTTCAATTTCCGCAGCATGGCGAGGGCACGCGGCTAGTGCTGTGGGAGCTTCCCTCTCTCGCTACGCTCGTTCAGGTGATCTCCCTCCGCGCCGCGTAAATGCCATACCCCGCTTCTGCTTTGGGCAAAGGCCCTTTCAGCCAACAATCATGGCAAAATTGCTACTCAAAAAAGCTTCGCGCATCCGTAATCCCTTCCATCAAACTCTCTCTACCATTGTGCATTTCCCCGCCACAGATCACACCATTTTCGCACTGCACATATTGCCTTTCCTACCTTTCGCACCCGCCATCAAAAGCAGGTTGTCGCGTCGCCTTCCTTAAACTCGCCGCAGCGAAGCGCAGGCGATGGCTGGTGTTGAGCGAATGTGCAAAATACGCGTTTTTCGGCCAAAAAAGGAAGCGCCGGGATTTTGAGCGCAGCGTACTCAATTCAGGGTGGATCAAAATCCCGGCGCAGACGCATTCAGGGCGGAAAAGTCGGTTTTGTGTAAATGCGGCTGACAGGCTCTTACCCCCATCAACACAAAAACTCTCCCCTTCCCCTATGCCGTATCTAAACCATGCAGCCTCGCTACACAGCCCTACCGTTCAAAATAGGTATACCCGCGCAGGCCGTCTTCAAACACCTGCATGATGGCAAAGCGGTCACTGGGCGAAATCCGCCCCTGCCTCACGGCCTGCTCTGCCGTGCTGCGCAGATCTTCAAGAATGCGGCGCGGCTCATATTCCACATAGCTCAGAATATCAGCCACAGAGTCACCCCTGATTTCACGCACGTACTCATAATTGCCGTCATCCCGCACACGTATGGAAACCACGTTGGTGTCGCCCATAAGATTGTGCAGATCGCCCAGAGTCTCCTGATACGCACCCACCAGGAACACACCAAGGTAATATTCCTCGCCGTCGCGCAGCGGATGCAGGTCAAGGGTGGGCTTCATGCCCTGCGGATCGATAAAATGGTCAATACGGCCATCAGAATCGCAGGTAATGTCAGAAATAATGCCCTGCCGCGCGGGAAATTCCTTGAGCCGGTGCACGGGCATAACCGGGAACAGCTGGTCGATGGCCCACGAGTCGGGCAGCGACTGGAACACGCTGAAGTTGCCGTAATAAATATCGGCAAGGCTCACGTCGATATCCGCAAGGTCACGGGGTATTGTCTTGAGCCGCGTTTTTTCCTGGGCAATGCGCATGATGATGGCCCAGAAAAACCGCTCGGCCAGGGTGCGCTGCCGCAGGTTCACGCGGCCAGTCGAAAAGAGCTGGCGCATTTCGTCGCGGTAGTAGATGGCGTCGTTGTAACATTCCTGCAGGTTGCGCAGGGTTATGTTGGCAAGGGTTTCGCGCAGGTTCTGCACCGGCTCGGGCGTGCCCTCTGGCAGGGTGTCAGGCAGCTGCACTTCTTCCACCATGCTTACATCAAGCACGTTGAAGAGCAGTACGGAATAGTAGGCCACCGTAGCGCGGCCAGATTCCGTAATGATGTGGGGATGCGCGATCTTCTGCTCATCAAGAATGCTCATGATGGCTTCGACAATGTCGGCGCTGTATTCGTCGAGCGTATAGTTGCGCGACGAAACATAGTTGGTGTGCGAACCGTCATAGTCCACGGCTAGGCCGCCGCCAAGGTCAAGGTAGCCCATGGGCGCGCCTTCCTGCACCAGGCCCACGTAAAGGCGAGCGCCTTCCATAACGCCGGTACGGATGTCGCGAATGTTGGAAACCTGCGAACCAAGGTGGTAGTGCAGCAGCTTGAAGCAGTCGAGCATATCGTTGGCCTTGAGCGTGTCCACCACGTCCACTATCTGGGCGGGTGAAAGACCAAAGGTCGAGCGCTCGCCGCCAGAATCGGTCCAGTGGCCGCTGGCCTTCACGGCCAGCTTGGCGCGCACGCCAATATTGGGCCGCACGCCCAGAGCCTTGCTGCGCTCGAGCACAACTTCCAGTTCGCTGGGCATTTCAAGAACAAACAGCACGTTAAAACCAAGGCGCAAAGCCTGAAGGCCAAGGTCGATGAATTCTTCGTCCTTGTAGCCGTTGCAGACAATGCAGGCCTCGCGGTCGCGCATGAGCGACACGGCGGCGATGAGCTCGGCCTTGGAGCCGACCTCGAGCCCGTGATGGTAGGTAGAGCCGAACTGGGCTATTTTTTCCACCACCTGCTGTTGCTGGTTAACCTTGATGGGAAAAACACCCCGGTACGAACCGGTGTAGTTCAGGCTTTTGATCGCCTTGCGAAACGACTCATGGATATTGGCAATACGGGAATCCAGAATGTTCTCCACGCGCAACAGCACGGGCATATCGTAGCCGCGCTCTTTAAGCCCGGCGATAACCTCTGGTATCGAAACCTGCGGCCCCTTGGGCCCCTGCGGACAAATCACAACCTCGCCCGCATCCGACACGTCAAAATACCCGGCACCCCAATTACGGATGCCGTAAAGCTCGATGGAATCCTCCACCCGCCACTGCTGCAATGCGCGGTTTTTTGCCAATTCATGCTCCCTGTAGCGCCGCTGGCGCATATATATGGTTGGTTCAGCCCAGAATGCGGGCTGCTGAGGCTGCCGCCGTCAAGAAAAACGGCAACGGATGATTGCCTGAAAAATGCGGCGTAATTATGCCGTGACCGTGCCGAATGTCAATCGTTGCAAAAAGGGGGGCAAACGCAGATTGTTAGATGCATAGCTAACTAATTTCTTGACGCAGATTCAAGCTTGCTTCACCGTTCCACTTGCACCCGGTGACTGCCAAGGGTTGTTTCTATATATTGTGGGGAGCCCATGAACGTATTCCAGACCCCTCTGCCCCATCTGCCGCTGCGCCTTGCCCGGCCGCGCTTTGTCCAGCTGATTCTGGCGCCGCTGGTTCTGCTGCTCGCTATGACGGGCTGTTCGCAGGACGACAGCAAAAAAAATACAACGCCCCCCGCTCCAGTGCGGGTTGAAAGCGTGGCGCGCGCCGATGTGCCTCGCCTGCTGCACGCCGTGGGCAACGTGCGCGCTTCATCCTCTGTGGGCGTAAAGCCGCGCGTTACGGGTGAAATACAGCAGGTCCACTTTACCGAAGGGCAGGACGTACGCGAAGGCGACCCCTTGATCACTATTGATCCGCGCCCCTTTGAGGCAGCCCTGCGCGAAAAGAAAGGCCAGCTTGCCAAATCGCAGGCCCAGCTTGCCAAAGCGCTGGATGACATGGCCCGCTACGGCAAACTGGTGGGCAGCGGCTACGTGAGCCGCGACGCCTACGAAAAAACCGCCACCGAGGCCGCCGCCCTGCGCGCAACCGTGCAGTCAGACAAAGCCAGTGTGGAAAGCGCCGCCCTCGACCTCAGCTACTGCACTGTGGTGGCCCCCATTAGCGGGCGCGTTGGCGCGCTCAGCGTAGACAAGGGCAACATGGTCAAAGCGGCCGACGCCACGGTTATTGTCAGCATCGACACACTTTCGCCCATTTACGTGGGCTTTTCTGTGCCAGAAGTTCACCTGCCTGTCATTCTGGAGCAGATGGCCCAGAGCCGCGTGCAGGTTTCGGCTACTCCTGCGGGCGGCAAGCCGGAAACCGGCCTGCTCACGCTGGTGGATAATACTGTGGACACGCGTACGGGCACAATCCGCCTGCGGGCCACCTTTGCCAACGACCAGCGCCGCCTGTGGCCGGGCCAGTTTGTACAGGTTGAGCTGCCCCTTGGCGTTGCAACCCAGGCCCTCACCGTGCCCACCAGAGCAGTGCAGTCTGGACGCGAAGAATCCTACGTATACGTGGTGGACAAGGACAGTCGGGCCAGCTACCGCAAGGTGCGCCCGCTGTTTGAACACGGCGACCGCACTGTGCTGGATGGCGAAATAGCCGAGGGCGACCACATAGTGGTGGACGGTCAGGTGCGCCTTGCGCCGGGTCTGCTGGTTAAAATACTCGAGTAAACGACAGACCGGCACCCACACGCATTAAACGGCCTGATTTTTGCATAATTCCGGGCATTACCGAAAGGCGGTCAATTTTTCCACATGGCCGCCGCGCGCACAGCGCGAGTGCAATGACGCCCTGCGTCAAGCCTGAGGAGATGCCCAATGGAACTGGAATTCCGTTTTCGTAATAATGATCTGGGGCCGGTTTTTCCCACATTTCAGGAAAGGGTCAACTCGATGCTGCCCGTAAACCGGGCCGAAAGCACCCCGGCAGCCCCCGCTGCCCCCGCAGACGACGAGGCTGGCACCTCTGCTGCGCCAGTGCTGGAACAGACTGTTCCCGGCACCCCGCATATGCTCAATTCTGACGAAATGCGTCAGGCCCTTGCCCAGGTGGAGCAGGAAGCAGTGCAGCACAGTCAGGAGCTTATTCAGGTGCATACCGGCCTGAACGAACAGCGCGTGGCGCGCCTGCTCGGCCTGCTGGATTAAGCCGCATTTTACAGGTGGCAGATTGCCAGATCAAAAGCCGTTCCCCACTTTACGGCAAGGAACGGCTTTTGCTGTTGGTCAAAAAGCACTGCGAGAGCGCACCTATGCTGGCAACCCCGCAATATACCTGCGAACACTGCCAAGCAGCAGACAACAAAGGGCAGACATCTCACGATAAAACACCGTGCTGGCGCATTCCGATGCCTTTTTGAGGCACTCCCCGGCCCAGACCATGATATGCCCGTCCATAAAAGCAGCCAGCACCGCCTGCGGGGATTCTCCCCGACAGGAGACGGCACCAGAGCCCAGGTTCTGCACAAGAAAGAGCACGAAGGCCAGCTCCAGCCCCAGGTGGTCTTCCGGTTCGTGTCCGTCACGTTCTGCGGCTATGCCCCACTCCCTGTAGCAGTCGCGCACTTCCTGCGTGCTGTGTCCAAAAAGCAGGCGGTCTTTCTCACGCCAGACAGATTCCCACGGAGCGGCCAAAGGCTGCGGCCCGGAAAACAGGGCCAGATGGTCCATGTGCAGATCCAGGTAGATGGATCGGCATGAATCCTGCGCAGCTTCCGCCGGGTAGGCCGCCGCAAGTTCTGCGGCACTGGTTTCTGGTGCAAGCGCCCCGCCCCAGAGCTTTGCGGCCTGCTCCGATGGCCGGAAGCATTCCCAGCTGCCCAGACCCTGCAAAAGACCGCCGCCAACAACACCGCGCAGCATTTCTTCGTCTGGCGAATTCTGGAAAATACGGCTGCAAAACTGCAAGGCCACAAGATATTGCGTCAACTGTTCCTGATCCATAGTTATGATGCGGGGGCCAGATGGCCCCCGTAAGGTTTGCCGCGCCTACATGCCCAGACGTGAATAGGAAAGATAAAACACAAGTCGCCCAAACACTTCACCCAGAACAATCAGGATAAAGGCGGCAACCGTCAGCGCAGGCTTGAGGCCCTTGCCCTGCATGCCACGGGCAGCGCCCAGCGCCAGCAGCACAACGCCCAGACCAGATACCAGCGCGTGCAGCCCGTGTGACCCGGCAATGCAGGCCGGGGGCAAAAGCCGTGAAACGGGATTAACAAGATAGGACTGCTCCGGCATGGCCAGCGGCAGGCTTACAGCCATGAGCACAAGGCCAAGCACGGCCCAAACAAGGCAGGGGCCCAGAGCGCGCACAGGCGCGCCTTCCTTGCGCATGCTCAGCACAACCGCATGCCAGGAAGCACCCAGCAGACTCATGGATGCCAGAAAGGCGGTAAAGACGCCCCAGTTCTGCCAGCCGGGCATTGTGCCCTGATTGTAAACGCAGCTCATGGTAAACAGCAGCACGATACCGCACAGGCCCGCCAGAACCATGGCCTTTTTCTCGGCTTCTACCGCCTGCTTTTTGCGCCCAACCAGCACCAGCCACAGCAGGGCAAGCCCGACAACACCAACCATGAGGATTTCACGGCTGAGCCACGACTGCGCCACGTGCAGCAGGGTAAAAGGCGCGTGCAGGGGCGTACCCAGATGCACAAAACTGATGCCCCCGGCCACGGCAAACAGAAGCAGCGCGGCCACGTTCTGCCGCCGCACACCTTCGCGCAGGGCGCGGTCGGCCTCATTGCCAAGCACGCACTTGCCAACCAGCACCATGCCCACAGCCATCTGAACCAGCAGGGTAAAGAATACCAGAGGGAATTCCTGAAGATATTCCATGCTACATTTCCTCCGGATTACGGATGCTGCCCATATTGCTGCCCACAGGCTGCGCATTGTGGGGCGGCGTAATCACAAGACAGGGAGAAGTAACGCCCTGCTCCGGCAGCGGAGCCACATGCACTGCGTCACCAAACTGTTTTTTCAGGTCTTCATATTCGCCAAAGTGGATGGCCCGCATGGGGCAGGCTTCCACGCACAGGGGTTTGAGCCCGGCGCCCAGCCTGTCCTTGCAGAAATCGCACTTGGTCATTCTGCCCGCCTGCCTGTTGTACTGGGGGGCGGAGTAAGGGCAGTTCCACTCGCAATAGCGGCAGCCCACGCACTTGTCGGGGTCCACGCTCACAATGCCCTGCTCGTCCTTGTGCATGGCCGTGGTAGGGCACACCTTGACGCACACGGGGTTCTGGCAGTGGTTGCAGCTTACAGACGTGTAGTATGAAAACACGTTCTGGTCATATGTGCCGTTGGCCCGGCGGACCCATTTGCCGCCGGTGTATTCCGCCACACGCCGCCACATGACGCCCTGGGGCAGGTCGTGCCCGTCTATGCAGGCGACCATACATGTCTTGCAGCCCGTACAGGCGGTCATATCTATATAAAAAGCCGGCTGTTTCACAATAAATCTCCTCAATGCAGACAGTTCCGCGCGGCAGGCTAGATTTTAACCACATCCACAAGATTGGTGTGCTGCGGATTGCCCTTGGCCAGGGGGGTCATATGCGTTTTTGTCAGGGTATTGATGCACCCGCCCTGATCGACGCCGTTCTTGTCCGGGGCATACCACGCGCCCTGCGGCAGGCTGAGCACGCCGGGCATGATGCGCGGCGTCACCTTGACCCGCACCACAACGACGCCACGGTCATTGAACACCTTGACCATATCGTTGTGTTTGATTCCGCGCAGCGCGGCATCTGCCTCGTTTATCCAGAGCTGCTGCGGCGCAACCTGCTCAAGCCAGGGAATATTGGCGTAGCTTGAGTGCACGCGCCCCTTGTAGTGGTGGCCGATGAGCTGGAAGGGATGCTTTTTCATTCCCTCGTGGTCGTCCGGGCCTTCCCAGGTTTTTTCGTACACGGGTATGGCGTAGATGGCATCGCCCTTGGGCAGTTCCCATGTCTGGTTCAGATCCCACAGGCGTTTGGAGAATATTTCTATCTTGCCAGAGGGAGTCTTGAGCGGGCTGGCCGCGGGATTTTCATGAAAATCCCTGTAAGCCACCTTTTGCGGCATGGGGAACCACTTGAACAGGCCAACCTTTGAAGCTTCTTCGAATGATTCCGGCAGTTCCGGCTTTTTGGCACGGGCCTGCATGTAAAGATGCTTTACCCACTCAAGCTGGCTGCGGCCTTCGGTGTATTTTTCCGTCAGATCCGGCCGCCCCAGAAGCTTGCCGATTTTTTCGCTCAGCGCAGCGCAGATGTCGTACTGCGAGCGGGCCTCGAACAGAGGCTCGATGGCCTTGCGGGCAATGAGCAGGGAGCTCTGGTCCACCTGATAGCCCTGCTGGATGATGTCGTCCTGTTCCAGCGGGGTTACGGAAGGCAACAGAATATCCGCAAACTTGGCCGAGGCCGTCATGCGGTTTTCCACCACCACAATGCATTCGCACTTGCTTTCATCCTCAAGAATCTTGCGGGTGGCGTTGATGTCCGAATGCTGGTTGATGAGGGCATTGCCCGCGCTGTTCCACAAAAACTTGATGCCGTGATCCAGCTTTTCCTTGTTGCGCAGGCCCATTTTTTTGGCCGTCACCTGGGTGTGGTCATCAATGGCGTTGATCCAGGTGTAGAAAGAAATGCGCGTCTTGACCGGGTTTGTACCCTCGGGCATACGCGGAAAACCAATCTGGCTCACGCTCTCTGCGCTGCCGGAACCACCCCCCGCAATGCCCACGTTGCCCGTAAGAATGGCAAGCATGGCAATGGAACGGGAAATGGTGTCGCCGTTGGCGTGACGTTGCGGCCCCCAGCCCTGGATGACGCAGCACGGCTTGGTAGAACCTATCTCGCGGGCAAGGCGAATAATTTTGTCCGCCGGGTAGCCGGTGATGTTTTCTGCCCACTGCGGGGTCTTGGGCGTCTTGTCCGCCCCTTCGCCCATGATGTACGCGCGGTAGCTGTTGCCAGCGGGCACACCCTCGGGCATGTGCTCCTCGTCAAAACCGAGGCAGTGCGTATCCACAAACTGCTGGTCAACCAGCCCTTCGTTCATGAGCACATAGGCTATGGCCGCGATCAGTGCGCCGTCCGAACCGGGCCGGATGGGCACCCATTCGTCGCCCAGTTTGGCCATGGAGTCGGAATACCGGGGGTCAACCATGATGATGCGGGCGTTGCCCTTTTTTCTGGCTTCAAACAGCTCATACGAAAGGCCGCCGCCGCTCTGGCGGGTTTCAAGAATATTGCAGCCAAACATGACGATGAGCTTTGAGTTCGCCATGTCGTTGACGGTGTTGCCCTCGTTGCTACCGTAAAGATAGGGAATAGCAGCTGCTATCTGGGCGGTGCTGTAGGTTCCGTATTCGTCCAGATGCCCGCCCAGCATGTTTGCCAGACGGAAAAACTCGTTGCGGCGCGTCATGCCGCTCGAAGTGGTACCCGAGCCGTACATGCGGTGCACCGATTCCGGGCCATAGGTATTCAGCACGCGCACCCATTCCTTGGCCACGGTATCCAGGGCTTCGTCCCACGAAATGCGCTCAAACTTGCCCTCGCCGCGTTTTGCGCCGGGCACGCGCCGCATGGGGTATTTGATGCGGTCGGGCGAATAGGTGTACTTACGCATGGAACGCCCGCGCAGGCAGGCGCGGATGGCCCTGTTGTTGGGGCCGTCTTCGGAATTGTCCGTTTCAACGCGCGTGACGCGGCCATCTTTTACAAAGGCGCGAAGCGTGCACTGCGAACCGCAGTTCACCACGCAGCCGGAATAAAAGCACTGCTCGCCCGTGCCATACGGCGGCAGGGAGGCGGCACGGGCCAGACCAAGGGGCAGGCCGCAGCCCATGGGCAAAACGGCTGCTCCGCCAAGCGCAGCACACCATTTGAGAACCTCACGCCGGGTTACTTCCCTGTGCGCGAGCAAAGACGGGGTGGAGTCGGAATCTTTTTTCATCACATTCCTCATTCTGTGCCGCAAAGGCGGCAAGGTAACCTCTCCCTTTTGGAGCAGGGAAGGGAGTACGGAATCGGGGCAAGCCCAGGAACAATGACGCAGAACTGAATCAAAAGGACATACGACGCGTATCGGCAAATCAGGAGTATCGGACAAAACGCGAAAGGCGGGCGATGGTTCCTGGCGGGCGCATTCCGGCAAGCGGAATGACTCAAAATGCTGTGTGGCTAGGGTACGTTAAACCTTGTTCAGCGCTGCCCTGCGGCATAAAAAACGCCGCAGTAGTCACGCTCTTTGCATAATCGATATCATTACCCCCACTTTTAAGGGAAGGCAATGCCATCATTATCTAATTGAAATGCATTGTTAATTCAGAAAAATTTCTGCACAGCCGACAAGTGCTTAAACTGCCGATATAGAAGTTGCGGCATCTCGCAACGGGAAAGAGCGGTTCGCTGGGTCAGGGCAGCTCAGGCTGATGCAGCCGGGCTGGAATCAAACGCTTCCTGCCCGGCTGCATTCACGCCCCAACCAATCAAAATTCCAGACAGAGCCCCACGGGGCAGTGGTCCGAGCCAAATACGTCTTTTTCTATCCAGGCGTCGCGCACTGCTGGCACAAGCTCCTGCGATACAAAAAAGTAGTCTATGCGCCAGCCCACGTTCTTTTCACGTGCGCGGCTCTTGTACGACCACCACGAATAGTTGCCTTCGGCCTCGCCGTGCACGTGGCGAAAGGTGTCCACATAGCCCATGGCCGTAAAGCGGTCGAGAAAAGCGCGCTCTTCGGGCAAAAAGCCAGTATATTTTTCATTCTGCTTGGGCCGCGCAAGATCAATGGGCCGGTGCGCGATATTGAAATCGCCGCACACTACAATGGGCTTGCTTTTGCGGCATTCTTCCGCATAGGCAAGAAAGGCCTCGAAAAATCCCATCTTGTACGGCACGCGCTTGAACCGGCCTGTAGGTTTGCCGTTGTCGTCCAGTTCTTCTGCACCGCCGTTGGGAAAATAGCCGTTGAAAAAGTGAAACTGCGGGTATTCCAAATGCAGCAGACGCCCCTCGCCCTGAAATTCCAGCTGGGGCAGTTCGATACTGGCATTGAGTGAAGGAACCTTGCTGAACACCGCCACACCAGAATAGCCCTTTTTCACCGTGCTCCACGACCAGTGCGATTCCCAGCCTTCCGGCTCGCGCACATCTTCATTCAACTGATCGGGGTGGGCCTTGGTTTCCTGCAGGGCCACAACCTGTGCGTCGGTTTGAGCAAACCACTGCCATTCGGGCTTGCCAGCCACTGCACGCAGGCCATTGACATTCCATGAAACAAGCTTGAGCTGCATAGTTCCTCCTGTCGCAGCATAGCCGCAGCAAGGCTGACGGGCAAGAGCCTGCAACTGTAATCAGACCGCAACGCATTGCCAAAACGGGCTTTTAGCGCTATTAAAAACATGGCGTAAGTATGCCGCCAAACCCTATCCGGGATATTTTTCAAGGAGTCGCTTATGGATATTTTGCCCATTCGTCGCGCCATTTTGAGCGTTACGGACAAGAGCGGCCTTGTGGAGTTTGCCACGTTTCTTACCTCGCGGGGGGTAGAGCTTATCTCTACCGGCGGCACACAGAAGGCCCTTGAGGCGGCCGGTCTGCCCGTCACCGCAGTGAGCACCGTGACTGGATTCCCCGAAATTCTGGGTGGCCGGGTCAAAACCCTGCACCCCAAAATTCACGCGGGTATTCTTGCCAACAAGGACGAACCGCAGCACATGCAGACCCTGGCCGAAAAGGGCATTCGCCCCTTTGACCTTGTCTGCGTCAACCTTTACGACTTTGCGGGCGCGGTGGAACGCCACCTTTCGCTTGAGCAGGCCGTGGAGGAAATCGACATCGGCGGCCCCTGCATGCTGCGTGCAGCTGCCAAAAACTTCCACAGTATTCTGGTGTTGCCCTCGCCGCAGTGGTACACCGCCGCCATGGAAGAGCTGGAAAAAGACACCACCGTGGGTCTTGAGTTCCGGCAGGTTATGGCATCGCGCGCCTTTGAGGCCACCTCGCGCTACGACGCACTGATCACTTCGTATCTGCGCCCCTAGGTCGCGATACCCCGCTGACACAACCGCTAACGCACCCGCAGCCTGCCCCGTCTGGGAAGCACTGGCTGCGGGTGCGGTTCAACATTCAGATTCCCGCAGGAGCATCCTATCCCTAAACCAGAAGGCAACGTGCAAGGGCTCAAACCGAGCCAGATTGCAGCACTTACGCGGTTGTTCAACCGCCGGTTTCCGGCGGCAGAAGTCTACACCGTTGACCAGGCGCGCGAGCTCTCTCTGCTTTCACGCGCTCTGGGCCGGCAGGTGGGTCTGCTCATCGACCGCAAAGGCCGCGTGCAGATGGTTATTGTGGGTGAGGCGGGCAGCATCATGATTCCCGAGCTGCCGCGTGGCCGCAGCGGGCAGGAACGCCTGCGCGGTCTGCGTTTGCTGCACACCCACCTGAATCCTGGCGGTATCAGCCAGGAAGACCTGATGGACATGCTTTTTTTGCGTCTGGATGCCGTGGTTGCCCTTACCGTCAACCCGGTGGGCGAACCCGTGCAGTGGCAGGCGGCGCACCTTTTGCCCTCCCCTTCTGGCGGCCAACCCTACCACCTCGACCCGCCGCAGCCCTGGGACCGCACCGAATCGCAGTTTGTCGCCACCGCTGAAGCGCTGGAAGAAGAACTGGCCCGCAAGGCTGAAGACGCGCACGAGGCGGACGGCACCCCCCGCGCCATGCTGGTTTCCGTAGGCACGCAGCCCCGCATCATTCAGGAGCGCAACCTCGACGAACTGGCCGAACTGGCCCGCACCGCAGGCCTGACCGTGGCCGGACGCATGGTGCAGCGCGTTGCGCAGATCAACCCGCGCCTCATCATGGGCAAAGGCAAGGTTGCCGAACTTGAAGTGCTGGCCCTGCAAGGCCGCGCTGGCATGATGATATTTGACGGAGAGCTTTCGCCCGCACAGCTGCACAACCTTGCCGACATAACCGAACGCAAGGTTATTGACCGCACACAGCTTATTCTTGATATTTTTGCGCAGCATGCGGTGAGCCGCGCTGGCAAGCTGCAGGTTGAGCTGGCCCAACTGCGCTATACACAGCCGCGCCTTGTGGGCAAAAATCGCGCCATGGACCGCCTTATGGGTGGCATTGGGGGCCGTGGCCCCGGCGAAACCAAGCTCGAAACAGACCGCCGCAAAATCCGTGAGCGCATGGCGCGTATCCGCAAGGAACTTGACCAGTTGCGGCGGCAGCGCTCGTTTACCCGTGCGCGCCGGTCACGGCAGGGCATTCCGCTGGCGGCCCTTGTGGGCTACACCAACGCGGGCAAGTCCACCCTGCTCAACACCCTCACCCGCTCCGAAGTGCTGGCCGAAAACAAGCTTTTCGCCACGCTCGACCCCACCACGCGGAGGCTGCGCTTTCCCGCAGAAAAAGAAATTATTCTGGCAGACACCGTGGGCTTTATCCGCAACCTGCCCAAGGAACTCATGGACGCCTTTCGCGCCACCCTTGAGGAACTTGAAGCGGCAGACCTGCTGCTGCACGTTGCCGATGCCTCGCATCCCGACCTGTTGCAACAGATAAGCGCGGTGGAGACCATCCTTGCCGAGATGGAACTGGACCGCATGCCGAGGCTCATGATTCTGAACAAGTGGGATCAGCTGGAAGCCCCGGCCCGCGCGGAACTGGCCGACGCCTTTCCGCATGCGCTGACCATCTCTGCCAAAAAGGGCGACGGCTGCAAGACCCTGCTTGAGGAGCTTGAGTTGTTGCTGCTGCGGCACCCGGCCAGCCTGGTGGCGACAGATACGCCGACCGTATTGAATTAGCGGGGGTTGTGCCTGCGCGGCGCGCGATGTTGCCTCCCCCGCGTGGGTTCACCCTATGACTTTTCTGCCCTTCGGGCATTTTATTTCGCCGTCCGGCTCGGTTTCAGCCAGATAGCGATGCTCTAGTTGGCGTGTAGAAGCAATTCGTTACCATATTCCACCACCAGCTATCCCCGATCTTTTTCCTTCAAGCAACATCAGCAATAACACGCGGTGTTGAATGCTCTTCCCTAACGCGCTAGGCTCAAGACAGAACCATACAACCTCTTGCCAGCGACACGGAGGCACGCATGAAAATCACCAAGGTGGGAACCCAGCCGTCTATCAAAGGCATCGCAGAACGGTACACGGGTCAGGTGCGCGTTGACCCTCTGGTTCCCGAACCCAACACCCCTTCACGAGTAACCTCAACCCTCGTAACCTTCGAACCTTCGGGCCGCACCCGCTGGCACCGCCACCCCCTTGGGCAAGTGCTCATCGTCACCTCTGGCAGCGGCTACGTGCAGTGTCAGGATGGCCCCGTGCAGCGAATCAACCCCGGTGACGTTGTCTGGATTGAACCCAACGAAAGGCACTGGCACGGCGGAACAGCAACAACTGCCATGTCCCATGTTGCCATTCAGGAAGATCTTAACGGAAGCACCGCTGAGTGGTTTGAAGAAGTAAGCGAGAGCGAATACGGGAAGGAATAGGCTGGCTTAGCCTCCTGGAGGAGGGAGGAGCCTTTGATCTTTGCGGCCCTTCGAGCACGATTTTTCGCCGTCCGGCCAATCTTGGGATGCTTGCGCGGCGCGCAGCAAGGGGGGGCCGGTTCTGGGGCTGTGCCCCCCTTGCATCCCCCCGAAGCACCTCCTAAGAACATTTTCAATTTCCGTAGAATGGTGAAGGCACGCGTCTTGTGCTGCGAGCGCTTCCCTCACTCGCTGCTCTCGCTCAGGTGATCTCCCTCCGCGACGCGTAACTGCTACACTCCGCTCCCGCCTTGGATGAAATTCTGCTTCAGCCCAATACCACGCATAATTTTGACGGTTGAAAAATATTCTTTGACCTGCCCTTCGCCACCACGAACGTTCTGCCCTTCAGCGCTTGCCCCTGAACAATTCACCCGTCACTTAACGATTCTCTACTTTTCGCCTTTTCAGCTGCCCGTCACCGACCATTCCCGCCTTTGGCGTTTCTGCCTTTCGCTGCCCACCATCAAAAGCAGGTCGTGGTGTCCCCTTCCTTAAATTCGCCAGAGCGCAGCGAAGGCGATGGCTGGTGTTGGCCGAATTTGCAAAATACGCGTTTTTCTGGCCCGACAAGGAAAAATCCTGCTTTTGAGCCCAGCGTACTCATGTACGTGAGCATCAAAAACAGGATTTTAACGCCGTCAGGCCAAAAAAGACGTTGCGTAAATGCGGCTGACAGGCTCTCCCCGCGCCGCAACGCTCTCATCTCTTGCTTTTCCTAAATCTTGCTTACGCCGTCTTTGTCAGCGCGATTCCCTGGCACAGGCGTCTTCTCGGGCGCTTCATGCGGCGTGGGCGCCACAGGCGCAGGCTTGGCCGGAGCAGCCGGAGCCTTCTGCATCGCATATTCGCGGGCAGTGGTTTCCATCACGGCCTGGCCAACCACCAGCCACTTCTCGCCAACCTTACGCAGGGCAAGCCAGCTGGTCATGCGGGCGGGCGTGGTAACCTGCGCAATGGCCGCATCGTCACCAAGCTCAACAACTTTGGCACTCTTCAGACTTTCAGGAACCCACGGGCAATCAGGGGTATCAGCCTTGGCGCACTGCGCCACCAGCTCGCCCGTGCTCACACCGCGCATGTACTGCTTCTGCAACCGGGCCTGCATGTCCACCACGCTGCCCAGCAGATCTTCCATACCGCCCAGGCCAAGCATGCGCCCCATGGAATCAAGGGCATTGAGAGCCTGGTCTTCGCGAGTCATATTTTTAATCTGGTTGGCTGCAAAAGGCTTCATGTCCAGTTGCGCCAGAAAGGCCCCGCCATCATTTTTGTTCAGGGCATCAGCCACGTCGTTCAGGGCCTTCTGCGGGCCAGAAGTAACGCAGGCCGCAACCAGTGCGCCCAGCAACACAACCAGCGGCAACAGCAAAGCTCGACGAAACAACTTCATAACTACCTCTCTTGCACTCAAAGTTCGGGTTTGAACGCTTTCTGCACAGTCTACTCCGCACGGCGACAAATGCAAAGTGCCCCCCTCGCCGCAACAAGTGCCCTGGCGGGGCTTTTTTTCCTCGCGCCATTCTGCTACACATGGGCCACACGCCGCGAACGGAATATGCCCATGAAACGCGGCGGCAGGAGGCTTATAATGAAAGTCATCATCATGTGCGGGGGCAAGGGTACGCGTCTGCGCGAAGAAACCTCGGTCAAGCCCAAACCCATGGTTGAGATCGGCGGTCGGCCCGTGCTCTGGCACATCATGTCCATCTATGCCCGCTTTGGCTTCAAGGATTTTATCCTGCCCCTTGGCTACAAGGGCGAGGTCATCAAGCAGTATTTCCACGACTACAATATCCGCAACACGGATTTTACCGTTGACCTCAAAAGCGGCAACATCACCACCTACCCCAATCCCATTGAGGACTGGCGCGTGACCCTGTGCGACACCGGGCAGGAAACGCAGAAGGGTGGCCGCCTCAAGCGCGTGGCCAAATACATCGATACCGACCGCTTCATGGTTACCTACGGCGACGGCGTCGCCGATATCGACCTGAACAAGCTCATCGAATTCCACGAGCAGTCTGGCAGCATGGGCACGTTCACGGGCGTGCGCATGCCCTCGCGCTTTGGTACGGTGCGCACTGATGCGGACGGCAAGATTCTTTCGTGGGAAGAAAAGCCCGTGCTGGACGAATTTATCAATTGCGGATTTTTCGTCTTCAAGCGCGAGTTTCTTGACTATCTTACCGAAGACGAAGCCTGCGATCTGGAAAAAGAACCTCTGCAACGCCTGGCGGCGGAGGGGCAGCTTTCCATGTACCCGCACCCCGGCCAGTGGCAGTGCATGGACACCCTGCGCGACTCCATCAAGCTCAACGAGATGTGGGACGCAGGCAAGGCTTTCTGGATATAACCGGCTGTTTGCCAACACGTATTTACACGGCTTCGGCTGCGGGCATGCCCGTGGCCGAAGCCCGCTTCACCGCCTGAAAATTTCCTTTCCGCGTCAGTCTGCGCGCGAAAACCCCAACGAGGAACCTACATGTTTGCCAACGCATATAAAGGACGCCGGGTCTTTGTAACCGGTCACACGGGATTCAAGGGCTCATGGCTTGCGGCATGGCTCACCCAGATGGGCGCAGTGGTCGGCGGTTTTTCAGACTGCGTGCCCACCACGCCCTCGCACTATGACGCCATGAACCTCGGTGCGCACCTCGAAGCCGACGTGCGCGGTGACATTCGCGACCGCGAGGCCATGGTCAAGGCCATGCGCCAGTTCCGGCCCGATGTGGTCTTCCATCTTGCGGCGCAGGCTCTGGTGCGCAAGTCGTACGACGACCCGGCCATGACATTTGAAGCCAACATGATGGGAACCCTCAATGTTCTTGAGGCGGTTCGCGCCTGCCCCGAAGTGCAGGCTGTGATCATGATTACCTCTGACAAGTGCTACCGCAATGACGAGCTGGTCTGGGGTTACCGCGAAACCGACCATCTCGGCGGGCACGATCCCTACTCCGCTTCCAAGGGCTGCGCAGAAATCATCGCCCATTCGTACTTTGAAAGCTTTTTCAAGGAAGGACCCGCCTGCGCCACGGTGCGCGCGGGCAACGTGATTGGCGGCGGCGACTGGGCTCTTGACCGCATTGTGCCCGACTGCGCGCGTTCGTGGGCGGCGGGCCAGCCTGTGCAGATCCGCAGTCCGTGGGCCACGCGCCCCTGGCAGCTGGTTCTCGAGCCGCTTTCCGGTTATCTGTGGCTGGGCGCGCGCCTGCTGCTGGGCCTTAACGAGCCCTTCAACCTGCGCGGTCAGGCCTACAACTTTGGCCCAGCTGCCGACGTAAACAATACCGTGGCAGAAGTGGTGGAAGCCCTGGCCCTGCACTGGCCCGGCTTTACCAGCGAGATGGACAAGAAGGGTCAGGCCGGCATGAAAGAATGCACCCTGCTCAAGCTCTGCTGCGACAAAGCCCTGGCCCACCTCAACTGGAAGGCCACGCTCACCTTTGACGAAACCATCCGCTACACCGCCGAATGGTACCACTGCTTCTACAAGGGGCAGGAAGGCAAGCAGGCCCGCAATATGCTCGACTTCACCCTTGGGCAGATCGCGGCCTACGTCAACGCCGCCGAGCAGCGCAATCAGGTTTGGGTAAAGTAATGAGTACGTCAGAAATGACTTTGCAGGATGTGGGCATTGCTGGTGCACTGCTGCAACCGCTGAAGGTCATTTCCACAGAGGGTGGGCCGGTGCTGCACATGTTGCGCTCCGGCTCGCCCCTGTTGCCAGACTTCAGCAAGGGCTTTGGCGAAATCTACTTTTCAGAGGTGCTGCCCGGCCACGTCAAGGCGTGGAAGCGCCACACCCTGCAGACGCAGCACTTTGCCGTGCCTGTGGGCCAGCTGAAAATTGTTCTGTTTGACGACAGGCCCGGTTCAGAAACGCGCGGCACCGTGCGCGAGCTGGTTCTGGGCCGCCCGGAAAATTACGGCCTGCTGCGTATTCCGGTAAACGTGTGGTACGGCTTTGCGGCCATGGGCGATGCCCCGGCGCTTATCTGCAACTGCGCCGACATTCCCCACGACCCCACCGAGGGGCTGAAACTTCCAGTCAACGACCATTCCATTCCTTACAAGTGGAGCGAAGGAGGCGTGTAATGCGCTGCGGCGATCTGTTGCGCGAGGCATGGGTTCCCCGCCCTGCCGAAGCTGCAAAACTATCCTTACGCCAGCATATCAGGGCGTGGTGGCAGGCCTGCCGCCCGCCCTTTTTCATTACGGCGGCCATTCCCGTAACTCTGGCCCTTGCCCTCGGCTTTCGGCTGCAGGGTAGCATAAACGCCGCCCAGTGGGCAAGCTATGCCCTGCTGCTGGCGGGCTGTTTTATGGGGTTGACCATAGCCAATCTGGCAAACGACCTCTTTGACCACATTCTTGGCGTGGACGGGGGCGACAATATCGGCGGTTCACGCGTCATCCAGTCGGGGCTCATCAGCCCGCGCCAGCTTTCCATTGCCCTGCTGCTGCTCACACCGGCCACCCTGGCCGTGGGCGGTGCGCTGATCATGGGTCTGGCCCCGGCCTTGCGGCCTGCGCTGTGGAGCTTGAGCCTGTTTGCCGTGTCCTCTGCCGTGTTCTATGTGGCACCGCCCCTGCGCTATGGGCACCGGGCGCTGGGCGAAGTTTTTGTATGCCTCAACATGGGTTTTATCATGGTGGGCGCCAGCACCACCCTGCTGCTTGGCCGGTTCGAGCCTTGCAGTCTGGCCCTTGCCCTGCCCGTGGGGCTCATGGTGGCAGGGGTGCTGTACTACCAGAGCCTGCCCGAAATCGAAACAGACCTGGCGGCGGGTAAACATACGCTGGCCAACAGGCTTGGCAAGCGTCAGGCTTTTCTGGTTTTCCGGCTGTGGTGGCCTGCTGTGTGGATACTGCTGCTCAACCTGTGGGCGGCTGGCCTTGCAGGCTGGCCTGTGGCCCTGTGCCTGCTGGGTTTGCCCTTTTATATTATCGCCTGCGGGCGCATCCGCGCGGCTGGGCAGGGCGACTGGCTGCCGCTGGACGCGCACGGACATCTGGTACGCAAATGCTACCTTATCAGCGGGGCGGCCCTCATACTTGGGGTATTGCTGTAAGATCTACATATCCCGCTAACAAAACGGGGCATTCCTGCTTGCGGCCCATGCCACGGTCAGGAATGCCCCTTCTGCAAAACTGCAGCAGCGTCAGGCCGGATTAATCCGGCCTTTTTTTTCGTTTGTTCGATCGCACGTGCGCCTGCATTACTGAAAATATTTCTTTGTTTCCGCTATGACAACGGGGCTCAGCACAAGCAACGCCAGCAGGTTGGGGAATGCCATGAGGGCATTGGTGATATCGGCCATATACCAGATAGGCCTGATCGACAGGTACGGTGCAACAGCAACACACACTATGTAAAGGATTTTGTAGGCCATCACGTACTTCACGCCATCTGTCAGATACACCATGCAGCGCTCGCCGTAGTAGTTCCAGCCAATAATTGTGGTAAATGAGAAGAACACCAGACCAATGGACACCACGTACATGCCCATGTCGCCAGACATGCCCGCATTGAATGCGGCATTGGAAAGAATGCCGCCGTCAAGCGATGAGCTTTCCAGCAGGCCCGAGGTAATGATTACGAGCCCGGTCATGGTGCAGATGACAATAGTGGTAAAAAACACGCCCGTCATGGCAATGAGGCCTTGCCGTACGCCAGAATCAGACTTGGCCGCAGCCACCACAATGGGGGCGCTGCCGAGCCCGGCTTCATTGGTGTACACGCCCCGGGCGATGCCTGTGCGCATTGCGGTCATTATGGAAACAATCACGGCGCCAGTGGCGCCGCCAGCAACCGCGGTCGGCTCAAATGCAGACTTTACAACCAGGGCCAGAGCTCCGGGCAGCGCCGCAGACTGGTTGAACAGCACATATGCCGAAGCGGCAACGTAAAACGCCGCCATCAGGGGCACAACATACTCTGCCACACTAGAAATGGATTTTATGCCGCCAATAACAACAGCGGCCGTGGCAATGGTTACCACCGCGCCAACCAGCGGGATCGGCACGTTAAAGGCATTGCTGACAGATTCTGTAATCGCGTTGACCTGCGGAAACGTGCCGCAGCCCATCAATGCAGTTACTGCGCCAAAAAATGCAAACATCTTGGCAAGCCACTTCCACTTCAGCCCCATGCCCTGCTCTATGTAATACATGGGGCCGCCAGCCACCTCGCCATTTTCGTCGATGGAGCGGTATTTGATGGCCAGCACGCCTTCGGCATATTTTGTGGCCATGCCGAGGATGGCCGAAACCCACATCCAGAATAACGCACCGGGGCCGCCTACACGCAGGGCGGTGGCCACGCCAACAATGCTGCCAGTTCCTATGGTTGCGGCAAGGGCGGTGCAAAGCGAGGCAAATGCGGAAACGTCGCCCACGCCCTGCCCCTCTTCTTTTTCAAAAATATAGCGGATGGCCTTGGGGAGATGCACAAACTGAAGAAACCCCAACCGAAGGGTGTAATACAAACCGGTAATCAGAAGCAGGATCATGGTTGGGGGACCCCAGACAATTTCCTGTATCTGTTGCAGCACGCCAATAAAACTTTCCATGTGACCCTGATCTTGCTTGAATGAATGTTGAGTGTTTTTATGCGCCAGCAAACCAACACTGTTGTCAATGGATGTGCCAGACCTTGCGCCAGACACATCGCCGCAACAGCAATAAGTAATATTGCTCCAAAAATACGTCGGGCAGTCGTGATAAGCGACTTTTTGCCTTTTCGCAACACCCCTGCCCAATTACTGCAGGCATAGTCGGGCTGCCTGCCATAGTATTATGGTGTGCGGAGATATGCCCATTGCCAGAGAGCAAGCCCATGTCGCTCATACACGGCGGGCGCACAAGATAAAAAAAGGGATGCGGCTGACCGCATCCCAAGCAGTGAAACGAGTGTGCTCCTGGACCAAAATACAGCAGGAAGTGTGCCTCTAGCGGCGCAATGGCTCCGCTTTTTTCAGCAGGCTGAAACTGCGCATTTCAGATATTGCCAGTCCCAACAGGGTCAGGGCAGTGCCTGCGGCGGCCATCAGGGTGATGCGCTCGTGCAGCACCAGCACTGCCGTGATGACCGTGACTACGGGAACAAGATAGATATAAACACAGCTCTTCACCGCACCAAGGCGCTGGATGGCGAATGTCCAGGCAACAAAGCACAGGGCCGACGCCCCCAGCCCCAGAAACAGCAGGTTGGCACTGTTGGTGAAATCAGCCAGCCGCTCAAGATTCCACGAAAAATCCATTAAGGGCAGAGCGGGCAGCATGAACAGAAGCCCGTAAAAAAAGCAGCGCCGCGTAACCTGCAGGCTGTTGTAGCCAAAGGCCATGAGCTTGCGTGTGAGAATGGAATAGCCCGCCCACGAAAGCCCGGCCAGTACAGCCAGCACATCGCCCACGGGATTAAGCTGCAACTGGGTGCTGCCGCTGAAGCTTATGAGGCCAATGCCCAGCATGGCCGCCACAAAACCCAGAAAAAAGTTCAGACCGGGCCGTTCGGCCCGCAGCAGCCAAAAAGCCAGCAGGCCCGCAAAAAAAGGCGAGATGGCCACAATCACGCCCACGTTTGAGGCAAAGGTGTAGGTAAGAGCTATATTTTCAAGCAGAAAATAAAGCGTCACACCGCACAGGCCCGCACAGGCAAACAACACTTCCTGCCGCCTGTCTGTGAGCCGCAGAAAGCGCGGGCAGGCAAGCCACAGGGCCGCGTAGCCCAGCAAAAAACGAAAGAACAGTATCTCTACTGGCGAAAATGCCCGCAGCAATACCTTTGTGGAAATAAATGTGGTTCCCCACACAAGAATACAGAACAGGGCAGCCAGATGCCCCGCAAAAGCCTTGCTGTGCGTCATTGATCACCAGAATGTGCGTCTGCCCATGTGTGGGCGCGCCAATGTGCAGGGGCGGCGGTCAGAGAACCGCGGCATGCTGGCAGCGGCCAGCATGCCAGCCTATTGTCCGGGCCGTCCGCCTGAGACGGACGGCCCGTAGGTATCAGTTGCGGCGCTGGCCAGCCAGCCCGAGCTCAATGAGCTTTTCGAGCAGCTGGCCAAAATCCATGCCCACGGTGCGGGCCTCGCGCGGCACCAGGCTTGTGGCCGTCATGCCCGGCAAGGTGTTGACCTCAAGTATGGCAAGGCTGTCGTCGGCCCCCAGAATAAAGTCGGCCCGACTGTAGCCCCGCAGGCCAAGGGCCTTGTGCGCTGCAAGAGCCAGCTCCTGCACCCTCGCGGTGAGGACCTCGCTGATGGGCGCGGGGCAGATTTCACGCGCGCCGTCCTTGGCGTATTTGCTTTCGTAGTCAAAAAAATCACCTGCCACGGGCTCGATCAAAATGGGCGGCAAAGCCGTATCACCCAGAATGCCGCAGGTTACCTCGCGTCCAGCCAGCACGGGCTCGATGATGACCTCATCACCCACATCAAAAATGCCTTTCAGCACGGCGTCAAGTTCGGCGCGATTGGCCGCGCGGCCCATACGCAGCGAAGAGCCGCCAGTATTGCTTTTGACAAACAGTGGGTACGGCAACGAGGGCTGCCAGCCAGCCTCGGGGGTGCGGGGCAAAAATTCCCAATCTGCGGTGGGCAGGCCTGCATGGCGAAAAATCTGCTTGGCCGCGCTTTTGTTGAGCGCCAGGAATGAACCCGCAGGACCGGAACCCTGGTAGGGACAGCCCACGCGCTCCAGCATGGCCTGTACCAGACCGTCTTCGCCGGGCGCGCCGTGCAGGTTGATAAGCGCAAAATCGTGTGCAGCGGCGGTTTCAAGCAGGCGATCAAAGCCCGAGAGCAGGTCAAAAAACGTTACGTTGTGGCCGCGCTCAACCAGCGCCTGCTGCATGGCGTGCGCACCGTTGAGCGAAACTTCGCGCTCAGTCGACCACCCGCCCGCAATCAAAAGAATTTTCATGTAGGGTCCATCCCAGCTGCGCCTCAAGGGCGCTTTCAATATTTTTTCCCTGCTTGTAGGCCACGCCAATGCCCTCACGCGAGGTCGCGCTGCGGCCATAGCGTTCAAGCAGGTCTTCGTACCGCTCTTCAAGCGTAACGCAGCTGTCGTGCCGGATGCGCTTGTCCGCGTAGATGACAAAAAACGGCAGGGAACAGATTTCCGGCCCTTGGGGCAAGGTCCACGGCCACCACACATGCATCATCACCCCCTGGGCGATGGCGTAGTTTCCGGTTTCGGCCACTGTCCAGGCTGCGCCAACCTGCGCATGGCTGCCGCCGTGCTTGACGCAGTAGGTTTTCGCAATGTCGTGCAGCAGGCCGCCAGCACGCACCTCTGGCACGCGCACGTCAAAGCCCATATCTGCTGCCCGCTGGGCAAGAACCGTGGCCACATGCGCAACCAGCAGCGAATGCCGCCGAATGTTGGGAAACATGGCGTACTTGTCCCACAGGGCAAAGCAGGCGGTATCGTTGGGCACGGGCCGCAGGGCACCAGCACGGCAGAGCGATGGCAAAGGGGGCAGGTCGGCCAGCGGTCGATTGCCTTCTGTCAGGGGGGGCTGCGCGGTGGAAGTGGTGTTCATCGTCAAAGTATGCCACTGCAAAACCGCGATGGCAAGATTCACACACCCAACATGTGGAGCAGCCATGCGTACGCCACAAACCAAGGCCATCACGCAGCCTGTGGCAGCGGGATGGCCTTGATCATTTACAACAGGTACGGGCTGGCTTTACTGGCCCTGCACCTTGCCATTGGACGGCTTGGCCGGAGCTGGCTTGGTCTTGGCCGGGGCGGTCTTGCCCGGAACAGCCTTGGCTGCTGCGGGTTTTGCCGGGGCTGGCTTGGCCTGTGCAGCCTTGGCGGCCTCTGGCGAGGGCGCGCCGTTCACCATGTCTGACAACGCCAGAATGGTGTTGGCGTAGATGCTCGCATGGTTATAGGCCATGAGCAGCTGATGCTGCCGAGCCCGGGGCTGGCCTGGCTGCCAGCCATGCTTTGCCAGATAGTTTGAAAGACTGGCCACGGCATCGGGTATGGTGAACAGGTCAACCTTGCCGTCACCGTCGCCATCCGCGCCGTAGGTGGCGATGTTGGAAGGCATGAACTGGCACAGACCCACAGCACCGTAGATGGAGCTGGGCAAATGGTGCGGATCAAGATTGTCGCGCAGCATGTGCTCCACCAGGGCCTTAACTTCCTTGTAGGCCCAGTCGGCCCGTTTGGGCATGATTTCGGCAAACCAGTCCAGATGTTCCTCGTAGCCGGGCATGCGCGACAACCATTCGGGAATATCCGAGGGCTGACGCGTCACCGCCATGCTGGCGAGAGTGTAAAAAGCGTTTTCTGGCACATCGGCCAGTACCTTGCCCAACCGGGTTTCCACAAAAAGCAGCGAAACCGCGATAGACGAAGGCACGCCATAGCGTGCGCTGGCCTGATCAAAGGCACGCTTGTTCTGGGCCACAAAATCGCGGCACAGCTGGGCATTGGCCTCGGTCAGCACGCCCTTGTAATACTGGGCGGCCGGGGCGGTGGACGGAGGCTTGGGGAAAAACTTGCGGTTGTACAGCTCGCGCATTTTTCTGCCCATGGGCGACTGCGTGGGCGTGGCGCTGAGCGTAGCCAGCAGTGCATCCACACGCGGGCCGGAAAGCCCGTCAGCCGCAAGCCGTGCGGCAAGGGGCTGCCACGCTGGCGCTATCCCCCCGGCCATAGCTGCTGGCTGTGGCTGGGCTGGCGCATACGAGGGCGCGTAAGCGGGCGTGGTATTTTGCGCGGGTGCGCCATAACCGTAAGGCTGCGCCTGTGGCTGGCCGTAGGTTGGGGCACTGTTGCCCCCGGCATAACCGGGGGAAACAGTGCCCTGAGAACCTTGCGGCGAAACAGGCTGCGCGGTATACGGCGTTGTATACGACGGCGTCCCCGCAGCGGGAGAAGACGGCAGGTCGTACGACGTTATGCCGTCACCGCCGCGCGCGGGTGAAGAAGCCGTTTGCGCGCCACTGCAGGCGCACAACAGCAAGCACCCGGCGATGCTACAGACCGACCAGACCTTCCTGCACAAAGTATGAGCGGCCAAAGCCGACTGTTGCATCATTGCCTATACTTCCTGTAGCACCCACGCCACGCGGCCAAGCATGCGCTTGGTCAACAGGCTTGCCGGAAGCTGCGTTTCAGGAAAGGCCGCAGCCTCCGAACGCAGCACATAGCCATCCTGTGTGCTGTTCAAAAAGACCCTGCGCAACACCAGCCCCTCATTGGGGGCAAAGATGGCGTACACACGGCCAGAGACCACGTCTGTATCCATGGTATCCACGCCCACATGCGCACCCTCAAAAATAAAGGGAGCCATGTTGGCACCGCGCACACGCAAGACCTGAAGGCCATCACGCGTAAGCGAAAGAGGCAGTGAGATTTTTCCCGCTAGGGCGAGTGCGGGCCGAGGAGCGTCATCGCTGTATACGCACTTGGCATCATAAACCGAATGGATACCACCACGGGCCATGGCATCACCATAGTGGGCAGCAGTTTCGGCGAGGGCGGCAGGCGCGTCTTCGGGCACGTATCCCTGCTCGGTGCGAAGGTACATGGGGCCAACACCCTGCTTGAGCCAGTCGGGGTTGAGGCCGAACTTCTCAAACAATTTCATGAACCAGTCACCAGGCACGGAATTGCGCCTCTTGGCATCAGAGATACTGGACTGACGGATGTCCAGTACTTCGGCCAGCTCAACCTGAGTGCGGCTGTTGGTGGCCAGTTTGATGCGCTCATAAATCTCTGTAAAACCGGGCATAGATCTTCGACTCCTAGCGTGGATGTGACCCACGCATCAACGTTGCTGATTGAGCAATGGCGTTTCGTTAGAAAGCACCATTTTACTGTTCTCTTTTAATGACTTGCGCATGGCATCAAGCCAGCGCTGGTACGCGTAGAACTGGGGGGCCTTGTTATAGGCCTGAGCGTATGCCGCTGCCGCTTTGGCATCGCCCTGCCCTCGTTCAATCTGTGCAGCGCGCGCCGCCTCTGCCAAGATAACTGCGCGCTGACGGTCGGCGTCCGAGCGAATACGCGTGGATTCCTCTTCGCCTTCCGAACGATACTGTTTGGCCTGCCGCTCGCGTTCGGCCCGCATGCGACCAAAGATCGCGCGCTGGTTTTCTGGCGGCAGGTCAGTGCGCTTGATGCGCACGTCCAACACCTCTACCCCGTAGCCATGCATAAGGTCGGAAACCTTGTTGGTCACTTCCTTCATAATGGCCGCCCTGTGCGAAGACACTACCTCTGTAAGGGTGTATGCGCCCACAAGCGCCCGCAACTGTGAGTAGACAACGTCGTCCAGTCGAGCCTGCGCCCCGGGGATAGAACGCATGGTGCGGTAAAACTGCAAGGGATCAATAATCTTCCAGCGCGCGTAGTTGTCGAGCACAATGGCCTTCTTGTCTACTGTAAAGGCCTCACGCGAGCGCGCCTCATAATCCAGCACGCGGGCATCGAAATAGACCACGTTCTGGATAAAAGGAATCTTGAAATGCAGACCGGGGCCATAAACCTGCGAAAGCGGTTCACCCAGCTGCAATACCAGGGCTTTCTGCGTCTGGTGCACGGTAAAAAAGCCCTGCGTGCCTACGACTAGAACTACAAGAGCAATCAGGGTCAGGGCTAAGGGATTTCTGCTCATTATTTTTTCTCCAGCGTCTTGGGCGATGCGGGAGCGCCGAGACCGGGCAGGGTAAGGTAAGGTAAGGTACGCCCGGCGGTCGGGTTGTCCATAACTACCTTTTCACCCGCGTTGGAAAGAATTTCTTCCATGGCTTCATAATAGAGGCGCTGTTCTGTCACCTTGGGAGCCTTGTCGTGCTCGATGCGCAGGGCATCAAAACGGGCGGCGTCACCCTCTGCGGTGCGCAGGCGCGTGGCGCTGTAGGCCTCGGCATCGTTTACCATGGCGGCCGCCTGGCCTCTGGCCTTGGGCAGCAGCTCGTTGCGATAGGCCTCTGCCTCGTTGATGATGCGGCTTTTGTCCTCTCGGGCGCTGGCAACATCCTTGAAGGCGTCAATAACTTCCTGCGGCGGATGCACGTCCTGCAGCTGCACGGCCAGCACCTGAATGCCTGCGCCGTAGCGGTCAAGCACGGTCTGCAGCAGGTGGGTGGCCTCGCTCTGGATTTTCAGCTTGCCGTCGGTAATGGCCGAATCGATCAGGCTGTTGCCGATAACTTCGCGCATGGCGGCCTCGGCGGCGTTGCGCACAAGGGCTGCCGGAGCGGTGACGTTAAAAAGGTACTCCACAGGATCACTGATTTTGTACTGTACGCTGAACTGCACGTTGACGATGTTTTCGTCACCCGTGAGCATGGAGGCTTCTTCGGGAACGGTGCGCACCTGTCCTTGCTGGAAGGTGGCCGTCTGTCCCACAGAGCGGAAGCCAACCTCGCCGCGCAAAACCTGGGTTACCTGCGGTTTGTATACAGATTCGATGGGTGTGGGCCACGCATAGTGGGGGCCAGGCCCCTCTGTGCGGTTATATTTGCCAAAACGCAGTACAACGCCCTGCTCGTCGGGGTTGATGATGTATATGCCAGAGAGAAGCCACAGCCCCACAATAGCAAAAACAACAACAAAGATGGCCCGACCGTTGGGAAAACGCATACGGGCGATCTTGGCAAACGGATTTTCGTCGCCGCCGGGGCCGCGACCGTTGTTGAAGGGAGTGCGCCTGGCGCGTGGTGCTTCTTCTTCCTGCTCGGTGTCGTCAGAATCAAAATCCTGCGGCTGCCGTGGCGGAGGGTTAGAACCTTGCTTCTGCCGTTTTTCCTGTAGTTTGTCCCAGTCCCAATTCATAAGGCAAACGTGTCCTTTAATAAATGGCAACACCGTGACCGATCACTCCTGATCAGTCACCTGGCCACGTAGGAATTATTGAAGAAAATAGAGTTAAGCATGGCACTACTGCGGTGAGAACAACATGACTTTTTACCCTTTCTAAACGGGCATCTTGTATAATATAGACACATTCGTGAACAAAGTCAATACAACATGGTAATTTAGTATGTTTTAAAAGCACCAATACATAAATTACAAGCAATTGTAATTGAAAAATCAGGGCAGACCCGCTACCCGTTTGTGAGGATCAGTTCAAAGGCTGAGAAAAAAGCGTGCTGATCATTTTTCTCCACGCAAAAACAGGATTGCGCAAACTCTGCTTACGCTAGCGCATAAATAGGTAATGAAGAAAAAAGGCTTACCACAGGGGGCTCGCACTGTCAGGGCAAACCCAGATTGTTAGTAAGCTAATGAAACAGCGGCGTTTTTGTCCCTGCTTACACTAGGACTGCGCAGAGCTGTTCCCGCCAGGGGTACAACCCGCATGGCGCTTACAACGTCTGCTCGTACATCAAAACTGGGGGTGTAGGCAAGTTCTCCACTTTCGCCGAGACTCTCACCCCGCCAAAGCGTGACTGCAAAAAACAGCGCGCAACCGAGAAGAGCGGCGCTCAAAGCCATATAGGGAACCGACTTGACGCGATCCTGCCTGCTCATTGACGACTCCTTGCGGCAGCTTTTGCCGCCGTCAATTTTTCGTCAAAAGATGCAAAAACCGCGCCTGTAGGCCTATTGACGCAGGCGGGTGCACTCCTCGATTATACGCGTGAGCTCTTCATCATTGGGCAGTTCCTTAAGGCCGCTGCGCGCATGCCCCATGGCGCGTACATATTCCCCGGCATCCATCATGGCCCTGGCCATCATGCCAAAAATTGCCTTCTCGTCCCTGTAGTGCTTGAGAGCCTCCACAAAGCAGGCGTCAGCCTCTGTGGCCTTGCCCTCGGCCAGAAATTTTTTCCCGTCGCTGAAGCAATGGTCGAGGTTGAGTTTGCGCTGCAGTGCGGCCTGGTATTCCTCTTCTTTTTCCTGCCCTTTAAGTGCTCGGTAAACCTGCGAAAGCTGTTGCAGCACGTCCTTTTCCGTTCCGGGCGAATAGGTCAGCGCCGGTACCCCGGCGGCTTTCAGGTCCGGGTCGGCGGCAAGCTCGGCAAAAGCCGAGCGAAAATCCCCGCGCAGATCCAGCGGGGCGCTCTGCCCGCCCAGATCCTTGAGGGCTGAAATGGTCAAAAAAAGCGCTCTTTCCGTATCGTGACGCGAGCAGCAGGCCTTGGCCCGGCCCAGGTCTTCCCTGATCTTGCGTGCGTTCATTATAGCCCCTGATTGATTTTTGCGGCCTGGGCATGCTTGGCAAGCATCTGCCGCATTGCTTCTGCCGTGTCAGCATCCAGCTGATAAGACATGACATAATCTCTGAAACGATTGTTCAACCCCGCCGCCACTCCAGCAAGGTCGCGCTGAAATTCCTTGTACTCGCGCCTTTCACCCAGCCGCACCCGGCCCTGACTGTCCACATCCTCCACGGCATAGCGACGCATGGGAGCAAGTGAGCGCAGACCAGACTGGTAGAGAATCTTGTTCATGAACAGTTTGCCCATGCACAGGTTATCCCTGATGACCAGCTCCCTGTGCAGCCTGCGCTTGTCTATGCCGCGCGCCACGTAGGTCTGGCGGGCATCGTCGTCTTCCCTGATATTCTCGAAATAGTCAGGCCCAAGATAATAATACTGCGGCAGGCCCGCAGCCTGCATGCGCAGGCCGTAATCGCCGTCTTCGCCGCCGTAAAGGCCGTATTCTTCATTCCAGAAGCCCAGCTTTTCTGAAACAGCCTGCGGCACCAGCACGGCCTGCCCGGGCAGATTGCCCACGCACAGGCCCAGTTCTCCGAGCGGGGTCTGCTGGCAGCCAGGGGTTTTATGCAGCATTTCGCGGTTAAACGCGCCCCCAAGATTCGAGACAGGCTGCCCGTGGCTCCACAGGGCCAGCAGGTCACGCAGCCAGTGCCGCCGCACCATGGCCGTATCGTTATCAAGCTTCATGTACAGCGGCGCTGGCACAAGTTCCCAGCCCACGTTGGCAGCGCAGGCCACGCCCATGTTGCGAGGCAGCAGAAAAAGATTGTCTATGACCCCCTCGTCGCGCAGGCGCAGCAGGGTTTTTACCAGCTCCGGTTCGCTGCCGTTGTCCACAACTGTAATGTGAAACGGAACCTCGCGAGAGGTTTGGGCCAGCGCACGAACTGCGCTTTCAGTGGCTGCGGGCCTGTTAAAAACAGGAATGGTCACGTTACAGAGCGGCCCCGCCGGGCTCGCCCCTGTGCTGGGCTCGTGCATGTGTGCTCCGCTGGCGCAGCAGCGCCCACCGTCTGCCTTGGCAGCCGGCAATGTGGCAAGATGGTAGAGAACAGGCCCGCAGCCGTCAAGACAGGTAATTGACGCTCCCGCCCGGCGTTGGTAGGCTTGCCGCCGCAAAGCCTCCGCCTATTCTGCGGCAGGCGCAAAGGAGCACCATGGCGCGCGTACTATACGGCATTCACGGCACAGGCCACGGGCACGCCATGCGCGGCCTGACCATTGCCCGTCGCCTTTCACGGCACGAATTTCTTTTTGTGGCAGACGACGACGCGCCCAAAATTCTTGAGCCGGAATTTCCCGTGCGCCGCCTGCCCAATCTGGGCACGGTGTTCAAAAACTACAAGGTGGACATGGCAGCAACCATTGGCCGCGCCATTCCCCTGCTGTTGCACAGGCAGCGCTACATTGACCAGGTTTCGCGTCTGATCGACGAATTCAGGCCCGATGTCTGCATGACCGATCTTGAATACTTTGTGCCGCGCGCAGCCGAAAAGGCGGGCATCCCCTGCCTGACCCTCGACCACCAGCACATCATCACCTGCTGCCAGCACAACCTGCCGCCCAACATGTGGTGGGATACATTTGTGCAGGGTCTTACCCCACGCTACCTTTTTCGCCCCACGGCAGAGAACCTCATCATTTCTTTTTACGCGCCGCCGGTGCTGCCCCAGTACAAGGCGCGCGTGGCCCCGCCCATTCTGCGCGACAGCGTGCTTGCCCTCAACCCGCGCGACGACGGCCACGTGCTTGTGTATCAGAGCAATTCAACCCACCGTAAACTTGTGGACTTTTTGCGCGCCGCCACGCGCAAGACCTGCTATGTTTTTGGTTACGACCGCACAGAAGGGCAGGAAGACAACGTGGTCTTCATGCGCAAGAGCGAGGAAGGGTTCCTTCGTCTGCTCGAAGGCTGCTCCTACGTGGTTCAGGGCGGCGGGCACACCCTCATGGGCGAGGCCCTGCACCTTGGCAAGCCCATACTTACCCTGCCCCTCAAGGCCATGGTGGAACAGCGCTTCAACGCCCTGTACATCGAACGCCTGAATTACGGCATGCAGGCCGACATGCATACCCTTGAGCCTGAGCTGCTGCAAAAGTTCGAGGCCAACCTGCCAGCTTACAAGGCCGCCATTGCCGCCGGCAATTTCTGCGGCAACGAAACCGTTTTTGGCCTTGTGGACCACTTTATCCGCAACGGTTCCCTGCCAGTGCACGGCAACCCCGCCGTACAGGAATAGGCACAGCCCCTGCCCAAGGCCGCCTTTACACCACGAGGGGCTGACCGACATTATCGGTTGGCCCCTCGTGGTATTTTGCATGATTCGCTTCTGCATCCCCTTGGCAGGTATCATAATTGGGCGCTGCGCTTGTCATTTATCTTGAAAAAGTCTAGATTTCAGCAATATTTTCCCTCCAATCCATAAACAGAGGCTTTCGCATGGACGGCATCCGCTATATTCACGCCGCCGATCTGCATCTGGACACGCCGTTTCAGGGGCTTTCCCGCTCGGCGTCACAGGGCGCACATCTGGCGCGTCTGCTGCAAGAGGCCACATTCAAGGCCATGGAACGCCTGTTCCGGCTGTGCGAAACAGACAAGCCGGATTTTCTTATTCTTGCGGGCGACGTATATAATGAGGAAAACCACAGCGTAAAAGCCCAGCTCAAACTGTGCGACGGGTGCCGCCGCCTGCGTGATGCCGGTGTGCGGGTTTTTCTGGCGCACGGCAACCATGACCCCCTTTCGTCGCGCCTTGCAGCCGTGCAATGGCCCGACAATGTGACCATTTTCGGACCGGATGCCGAAAGCCATACCATTGAAAAAGACGGCCAGGTGGTGGCCGTGGTGCATGGCATCAGCCATGCAAAAATCAAGGAAGGCCGCAATCTTGCCCGCATGTTCCGCCGCAGCCAGCAGCACCAGTGCTTTCAGCTGGGCGTACTGCATTGCACGGTTGAAGGGCAGAGCAAGGCCGACCGCTATGCCCCCTGCTCGCTGGACGACCTAAAAAATACAGGGCTCGACGCCTGGGCACTGGGCCATGTGCACGAGCGGGCCACATTGAGCACGCAGCCCTTTGTTGCCTATAGCGGTAATTCGCAGGGGCTGCACATCAACGAACCCGGTCCGCGCGGCTGCCTGCGCGTTACGGCCAGCCACCAGGCGGACGGCACGTTTGCCTGCCGCGAAGATTTTGTGCGTCTTGGGCCTGTGCAGTGGGCCAGGGTGCAGGTTGACCTGGACGACGTGGCCGACCTCAACGAGGTGGAACGCCGCACCACCCTTGCGCTGGAACAGGCCGCCGAAGCCACCGACCCCGGCTGCGAAGCCCTGATCGCCCGCGTGGTTCTGCGTGGCCGCACCCCGCTTGATGCGGCACTGCGCGACTCGGTCAATCAGGAAGATCTGGCCGAAAGGCTGGCCCACCTGCAAACCTCCACACCCAGTGTATGGCTCAAGGACATGCTGGCAGAAACCAGCCCAGCCATCGACCGCGAGCAATACCTGCAGCGCGAGGATCTGCTGGGCGAGGCCCTGCGCCTGGCCGACCGCATGGCGCAAGGCGGCGACACCCTGCACGATGTGGCCGCGCCAGCTCTCAAGCAGCTTTATGAACACGGGCAGTTACGCCACATTCTCACTCAACCCGACGATGAGCGCATGCAAGCCCTGCTGGAAGAGGCCGAACGCCTGTGCACCGATCTTCTGGAGGCCCGCTGATGTATATCCAGTCCTTCCACATGGACGGTTTCGGCATTTTTTCGGACGTGAGCGTTGAAAATCTTTCGCCGGGGCTTTCCATCTTTCTGGGCGAAAATGAAGCGGGCAAATCCACCTGCCTTGAATTTTTGCGTACCATGCTCATCGGCTACCCCGACCCGCGCAACAAGGAATACAAGCGTATTCCCGGCCCCCTGCGCGGCGGCCAGCCCGGTGGCAGCATGGATCTGCAGGCTGATGATCGCGGCCTGCTGCGCCTCACCCGTCGCCCCGGCAGCAACGGCGGCGTGCTCACCCTCACCGATGCCCAGGGCAAACCGCTGGAGCCAGACATGCTGCGGCAGATGCTCTCTGGCGTGAGCCGCGACGTGTACCGTAATGTCTTTGGCTTCAGCCTTACCGAGCTTGAGGACCTCAACAGCCTCACCGACGAGGGCGTGCGCAATGCCCTGTACGGCGCAAGCTTTGGGCCGGGGCTGCGCTCGCCCGGCGAGGCGCTCAAGCTGCTCGACAAGCAGGCCGACGAAATTTTTAAAAGCGGCGGCAGCAAGCCCGCCCTCAATGCCGCCCTGCGCCAGCTTTCCGAACTGCGCCAGCGCAAGGCCCTGCTGGAGCAGGAATGCGCGGGCTACGACAGCATGGCCATGGACCTTGCCGAAAAACGCGAGGCCCTTGCCAACCTGCGCCACCGCAAAGTGCAGCTTGAGGAAGAACGCCGCGTGCTCGAGCGCCGCCTTGGCGTGTGGCTGCAATGGAACGAATGGCGCATGGCCGGTGCGCGCCTTGAGCGCATCAACCCTATCAGCGCGTCCTTTCCAGAAAACGGCAGGGAACGGCTGGCCCGCGCGCAGGAAGCCCGCGAGGGTTGCGAACGCCAGTGGGCCGCGCAGATGGAAAAACTCAGCCGCCTGCGCCAGCGCCGCGATGCCATTGAAATCAACCAGCCCCTGCTGGAAGCCCTGCCCGCCCTGCGCCGTATGGCCGAGCGTAAAAGCGGCTTTCGCCAGGCGCTTGGAGCTCTGCCAGCACAGGAAGAAGCCCTGCTGCGCGCGCAGGACGACCTGAACCGTGAACTTTCGCGCCTTGGGCCAGACTGGACATGCGACCGCATCCGCACCACTGACCGTTCGCTCTTTGCCCGCGAAGATCTAGAACGTCAGGGCCGGGAAATGCGCACCGCAGCGTCTGCCCATCAGGCCGCTGTGGACAGCCTGACCCAGAGCAACCGCGAGGTTGAAAGCGCAGAGCGCGAGGTTGCCACCAATACGGCAGCACTCGACCTGCTGCCCGCACCGCCCGCCGCACTGGACGACGACGCCCGCGACAGCCTGCGCCAGGCCCTTGCCCGGCAGGAGGAAGGCCGCCGCCAGCGGCCCTTGCGCCAGCGCGCCGTGCAGGAAGCAAAAACCACATTTTCCCGGGCGTTCAATCCCCTGCGGCTGGTTGTCAACGGCGCAGCAGACAGCACTCAGGCCGAGTCCCTGCTCGATTCCCTGCTTGCCCGGCAGGAGGAAGCCATTGCCCTTGCCGCAGACGTGCAGGAAAAAATGCACCAGTGCGACGATGCCGCACAGGAAGTACGGCAGGCCGAGGAACAGGTGGCTGCCGTCAAGGCCCGCACCGAGGCACTGCGCGAGGAGCAGCGCCACGCCAATGGCCCCAGCCGCGAAGACCTGGACGGCCAGACCCTTGCCCTGCGCAAATTGCGCGCCCTTTCGGCCACCCTTGCCACCGAGCGCGAAAGGCTGGACGAGCTTAACACCCGCATTGGCAACGAACCACCGGTTTCGCGCGTAAAAAACATCCCGCTGCTGGTGCTGGGCATCGCATTTTTTCTGGGCGGGGCCGCCATGCTGCTGGCATACTGGCGCATGGGCCTCACCAGCATTGCCCTGTCACCCGGCCTTGATCTGCCCGTGAGCCTGTGGTCCGGTTACCTCATGCTGCTCTGCGGCGTGGGCTTTCTTGCGGGCGGCGTGCCGCACAACGGGCCAGAGGCCAAACGCCGCAAACAGGAACAGATTCAGCTGCTCGGAAGGCGCGATGCCTGCGCCGCCCATGTGGCGGAACTGGACGAACAGGCCAGCCAGCTTTGCGCCGCTGCAGGCGTGCAGAGCATGGACCTGATAACTCTTGAAGCACGCGAAGTTCTGCTGGAACACGAGCGCGAACAGTGCTTTGAAGAAGAACGCGCCCGCAAGGACATGGACGAACTCAAGCACGCCATGGATATGGCCCGCACCGAGGTGAGCAAACGTCAGGCCGTACGCGCCGAGGTAGAAGGCATCGTGCAGCAGACCCGCCGCCGCTGGCACGAATTCATGCTGGCCCTGCATGTGGCCAATGTTCCCTCGCCAGAGGGCGCATCGGCCTTTTTTGCCCGCGCGGAGGCCGCCCGCCTTGCCTTTGGTGCTGTGGCGGCAGCAGAAGCGGAACTGCGTTCACTCGATGAAGACCTGCATCAGACAGAAGCCCGCATGCGCCTGGTGCCCGCCGTGGCCGAGCGTCTGCCCGCCAATGCCGATTCCGACACGCTGGCCGAGGCCGTGCGTCAGGTGCTTGAATCGTGCCGCGAGGCCGATGCCGCGCGCGAATTGCGCATCAAGGCCGAAGCCGCGCTGCAAAATTCGCAGAGCGAGCTGCAACGTGCCCGCACCCGTCAGGCTGAGGCCAGCGCAGAGCTGCGCGTGGCGCAGGAAAGGCTCAACGAGGCCCGCAGCCAGTGGGCCGCCTGCCTGAAGGACCTTGGCCTCGGCACAGACCTTGACCCCGAAACCGTGCGCGAAGCCCTCAAGTACATGGAAAACTGCCTCGCAGCCGAGGCAGCCGTGCAACGCGCCCAGTCGCAGCTCACCCAGAGCCGCACAGAGCTGACCGCCCTGCGCGACCCCCTGCAGGCGCTGCTGGCCGAGCTTGGCTTTGCCCTGCAGCACGATGCGGACAACCAGCCCGACTGGCTGCTCAGTCTTGATGCCGCGCTGGAGGCGGCTGAGGCCATGGCACAGGCCAACAATCACCGCAGCAGCCTCGCAAATGAAGTCACCGAAATGGAAGACGAAGCCCGCGCCGCAGAAGCCGCCCTTGAAAGCGCCCGCGGTGCGGAACGCTCGCTGCTGGCCATGGCCGGGGCACACGACGCAGAGGAATTTTTGCGTCAGGCGGCCCTGCACGAAGAACTGCGCGCCCTCACCCTGCGTCGGCAGGATCTGGAAGACGCCCTGCGACTGGCGGCAGACAAAACCCCCTTGCAGGAGTTTATCGATTCCTTCGGCCATGAAGATCAGGAAAGCCAGGAGCGCCGTAGCGCCGCCATTGGCGAAGAGCTTACGGCCATACAGGAACAGGAAGAAAACCTTGTCAAAAAGGTGGGCGATCTGGGCAACAAGGTAGACGCACTCTCACGCACCGACGAGCTCTCGCAGCTGCTCCAGCAGGAGGCCGCACTGGTGGAAGACATGGAGCGCATGGCTTTTGCCTGGAGCCGCATATCCCTTGCCAGAAGCATACTGGAAACAGCCAAGCGCACTTTTGAGCAGGAACGCCAGCCAGAGGTCATCCGCATCGCCTCCAGCATTTTTACCCGCATTACGGGCCAGCGCTGGCGCGGCATCAACGCCTCGCTCGAAGACGCCAGCCTTGCCATACTGCCCACCCAGGGCGAGCCCATGCAGCCCGAAAATCTCAGCCGGGGCGCGCGTGAGCAGGCCTATCTGGCCCTGCGCCTCGCCTACATCAAAAATCACGCACTGCACGCTTCGCCCCTGCCCGTCATCATGGACGAAGTGCTGGTCAACTTTGACCCTCAGCGAGCCGAGCGCACGGCGAGGGCCTTTGTGGAACTGACTGGCGGCGGACAAGGCAAGGCCCACCAGCTGCTCTACTTTACCTGCCAGCCGCACATGGCCGAGCTGCTGCGCAGGGCAGAGCCGCAGGCGGCGCTGTTCCACGTAAAAGACGGCAGCATCAAGGCCGCATAGAGCCAAACCATATACCTTCTGCACACTGCGGCGGGCGTTTCACCGAAAC
>NZ_WASP01000003.1:433699-520039 GCF_009712225.1 Desulfovibrio sp.
CCTCCCCCCCCCCCCCGCCGCGCCTTTTCTGCCGTCTTGCAAGCCAGGCTATCTACTATATTTTTCCTGTTTGAGAACAGATAGTTATTAAGATGTATAAATTAATACAAAAAAAATTTAATTTATTTCAGCGTGTTAAAAATTGAATTTGAAAAGTAATTTCATTTTTATTGACACAAATCTCTGCCTGTGCCAGTGTACCGCCATGCACATTCAGCCAAGCGGAGAAAAAAATATGGATCAACATCCTGTAGTTACCGATAACGCTGGACTTTCCCACCGATTCAGCCACGACAACCTGCACATATCCGTTTCATCCCGCTTCGACCCGCCTCAGGCCAACGCTCTCATTGAACTTCTTCAGTGCAATCAGGCAAGCTGCAAAAGAATTTTCATCGATGTACGGCACGTAGCCGATCCTCACCCCTCCGCTGTTGACGCCCTCAAAACATCTCTGCTGCTGGGCGGGCTCAGCACAGAGCGTATTGTTTTCAAGGGCAAGAGCGGCTTTGACATGGCCGTCACCGGCAACCGCGTGCTTATCGAACAAAAGAAAAAGCATGTGTGCAAGGGCAACTGCGCCAACTGCAAGTGCGGACACCACAAACATCACCACCACGCGGAAAACTGATCAACCGTTGTCACGGGGCCGCAGAAGCATCGGCAGGGTGCTTCTGCGGGCATGATCTGCCGCACGCATAAAAACGCGCGCAGTGGTCGGCTGTGGCCGCCACTGCCTGCGCACAACCCATTACGGAGGAGCAAGGAATGAGTGCAAAAGAAAGGAATGGTCTGAACCGCTTCAAAAAAATGTGCATGGTCACCCTGCTGGCAGCGGGCATGATCATGGGCGTGGCCGGGGGGGCCAGGGCTGTTGAATTCAAGGCCAAGGGCGAATGGCTCGTTGGCTTTGGCGTGGGTGACGGCAACCTCACCAAAAATACCAGAGACAACTCCGGCGCCAAGACCAAGACCAACAACGAAGATCAGTTTGGCGCTTCACAGCGTATTCGCCTGCAGCTTGATGCCGTGGCCTCCGAGGCCCTTTCCGGCACGGTGTTCTTTGAAATCGGCGATCAGCACTGGGGCAAGGCCGACGAGGGCGGCGCGCTTGGCGCGGATGGCCGCGTTGTGGAAGTGAAAAACGCCTACATCGACTGGCTGATTCCCCAGACCGAAGCCCGTCTGCGCATGGGCATTCAAACCACCACCCTGCCCAATGTGGCGGGCGGCTCTGCCGTGATGGATGCTGACGCCGCGGCCCTTACCGCCAACTACAAGTTCAACGACAACGTGGGCCTCACCTTTATGTGGGCACGCCCAGTCAACGACAACTTCAACGGCAGCTACATCGACCTGGCCAATAACAAGTCCAGCACGGAAAAAGCAAACTATCTCGACAACCTCGACCTGTTCATGCTTTCCATGCCCCTGCATTTTGACGGTGTGGATGTAACCCCCTGGGCCATGTACGGCATGCGCGGCAAAAACGCCCTGCGCGGCCTTGAGGCGGTGAACAATGCCGAGCCGTGGTCAACCAGCGACGGCAACCTTGGCCTCACCCTGCCCGGCCTTACCCCCGGCTTCAATTACGCCGGCAGCACGCCGCTTACGGCTTCGCCTACCAGCAAGCAGTACGGTTCGCTGTTCTGGGCGGGTTTGCCTGTCGCCCTCACCATGTTTGACCCGCTGAACATCGAATTTGACATCAACTATGGCTATTCCGAAGCCATGGGCCGCTTTGATGTGCTCAAGCGCGGCGAAGAAACCGTGCGCGGCAGCACTGGCCGTCAGGGCTGGCTGGCCAAGGCCCTTGTGGAATACAAGATGGACTGGGCCACCCCCGGCATCTTTGGCTGGTACGCCAGCGGCGACGACGGCAACGTAAAGAACGGCTCCGAACGCATGCCTTCCATTGCCGGTGCGGGCAACTTCACCTCATTCGTGGGCGACGGAAACCTTTCGTGGAGCCCGGTTGCCAATGCCTGCGACTGGAACATGAGCTATGCTGGCACGTGGGGCCTCGGCGCCCAGCTGAAAGACATGAGCTTTTTGGAAAATGTCACGCACACCTTCCGTTTGGCATACTGGGGCGGCACCAACTCGCCCTCCATGGTCAAATACATGAAGGAAGCCTCTTCGTGGCGTGAAGGCTACGGCGGCGACGGCCCCTACCTGACCACCAACGACGGTCTGCTGGAATTCAACCTCGTGAATACCTGGCAGGCATACGAAAACCTGAGCGTGAATCTTGAACTTGGCTACGTGGCCAACATGATCGACAAGGACACCTGGAAGAAGAACGGCTACAACAACGGCGCTGGCAACGGCAGCTTTGACAAGCAGGATGCCTGGAAAGCCCAGGTTGCCTTCCAGTACAGCTTCTAATCCAACATACCGTTAAACGCGCCGTTCCCCTTCCCGGCGCGTGCACTTCGCCGCTTCTGCCAGCCGGAAGCGGCGTTTTTTCATTGGTCCTGCTATTTACCGGCGGCATCCCAGGCAGCAAGGCCGCCTTCAAGGTAACTCACGTCAAATCCTTTGGCGGTCAACGCGGCATGCACCGACTTGCTCACCGAGCCCCCGCGCACACAATAGATGGCAACTGGTCTGTCTTTTGGCAGCTGCCCGGCCCACGCATCCACAGCTTCAGGATTATGCCACTCTGCCCCGGCAATGGTTCGCGGGTCTGCCTGATAGTCCACCTCGCGGCGCACATCGCATACCGTTGCGGATTTGCTGTCCAGCAGCGCCTGAAGTTCCTGCGGAGTAATTGTTTCACCCATATTGCCCCCTGCAGATCAAGATTGTTGGTTATTCAGACAAATTGCCACAACAGGCCAGCCAGCCCACTCAGGCTCACCAGAGCGTGCATGGAAAGCTTGAAGCGCACCAGAGCCACCAGCGAAACAAGCGCAATCACCACGGCAAAGGCGTCAAAACCTGTGGCGGGAAAAAACGTGTTCACCGCAAAAAACACACCAATCTTGAGTACCACGCCCACCACTGCGCCAGATATGCCCGTAAGCGCTGCGTTGAGCTTTTTGTTGGCGGTAATGGCCTCTATGTAGGGCGCACCGGCAAAAATGAACATGAAGCTGGGCAAAAAGGTGGTAAAAGTGGTGAGCAGACCGCCCACAATACCTGCTGTTAGCGGCGTGAGGTTGCCCGGCTGGTTCCAGGCGGTGATGAAGCCCACAAACTGCGTTACCATGATCAGCGGGCCGGGAGTTGTCTCTGCCAGGCCAAGGCCCAACAGCATTTCTTTTTCGGTCAGCCAGCCAAGGTTCACCGCATGCTCAATAATGTAGGCAAGCACCGCGTATGCCCCGCCAAAAGTCACAAAGGGGGCCTTGCTGAAAAAGATAGATATCTGGGAGAGAATGTCGCCCATGCCCCGCCAGGCAAATACCGGCACGATCACTGCCAGCCAGATCAGCACAAAAATGCCAACTACACGGAAAAGATGCGACAGCCGAGGCAGGTTGGTAAACGATTCCGGCCCTTCAACCATACATTCGTTTGTGCCCGGCTTTTTCTGACAAAAAATGTCTGGACGCAGCCTGCCAAGAATCACACCGGCCACACCGGCCAGCAAAACAATGGCGGGGAACGACACGCCAAAAAACTGCCCCAGCACAAACGAGCCGCCCGCAAACGCATACAGGGCCGGGTGCCTGAGCGATTTTTTTGAAAGCCGTATGAGCGCTTCAACGACAATGGCAACCACTGCGGCGGCAATGCCGTGAAAAATTCCGGCCACAAGAGGTACCTGCCCCTTGGCGGCGGCCAGCCACGAGAGAAAGAGCATCAGGAACACCGAGGGCAGCAAAAAGCATATCCCGGCAATGGTTCCGCCCCAGTATCCGTTGAGCCGCCAGCCTATGTACACAGCCAGCTGGTGCGCCTCTGGCCCCGGCAAAAGCATGCAGAAGTTGAGCGCCCGCAAAAAAACTTTTTCGCTGATCCAGGCCCTGCCGTCCACCAGATTTTTGTGCATCATGGCGATCTGCCCTGCCGGGCCGCCAAAATTGATGAACCCCAGCTTGAACCAGTACAGAAATGCGTCCCGCAATGAGACCTGAGGCGTGGGGTCGTTTTCGCTCATGAAATTTCCTTTGCCTGTCAGGCAGGTTCTACAGCAAACCCTCTGGCCGTCGCAAAATAGCGGCATCTGGAAACCTGAAAACACCTTACGTTCTGCGCAATGCCAGATCAATCCGGTTCTGGCACATTGCGTAAGAATACGGGGATTGCCAAAAAAACAAATACAGCCAGAAGGGGAAAACTCACCTGATACCCGGCCCAGCCAATGAGCAGGCCCGCGCAGATTGAACCTGATGCGTGTCCGACATCAAAGATTGTTCCAAACGCACCCATGGCCGAACCAAACCGCTGGTCACGGCACATATCTGCTACCAGAGCGGCAGAAGAAGATGTAACCAGAGCCTCACCCATGCCGAATACAAGACAGGCAGCCAGCAGGGGGAAAAAGTCATGCAGAAAGGGTATGGATGCAAGTGCCCCGCCGCACAGCAGCAAACCCACAACAATAAGCCCGCGCCTGCCGCGTGCGTCCGACATCCTGCCCAGCAGGGGTTTGCTGAGCATGGTTACAAATATCTGCACACCCCACAGCAGACCAGCCTGAAATTCCGACAAACCCACCGCCGTCACCGCATAGATGGGCAAAAAGGCCTCAAGAGCTCCCATGCCAAGGCGTTGCACCCCCTCAACAGCAGAAGCCGTAACCAGCCGCCGGTCAGAAAGCACCTGGCCAATTCCCTGGCGAAAGCGCTGCAGACCAGAGCCTGTCGCCCGCTCCGGTTCAGACGGTGCATCGTGCCCCAAGGTTTTAAGGCCCAGTAGCAGGGCTGCCATGCCAGAAACGGCACTGAGGGCAAAAACCATACGAAACTGCCACAGCACCGGCCCGCCGCCAGTACTCGCATCGAGCACCAAACCGCCAATGGGTGCGCCCAGCAAGGTTCCAATAATCCCCACCGACGAAAACCACGAAAGCAGCTCACCACGGCGCGAGCCAGCCACTTCGGCCACCACGGCCATGGCCACAGGGCCATAAATGGCGGTCGCAAGGCCGTGCAAAAAGCGCACAACAATAAGCGATTGGTATGAATCAATAAAAAAATAGGCAAGGGGTATGAGCCCAAACACTATCAGCCCCGCCAGCATGGTGCGCCTTCTGCCCACCACGTCTGAAAGTGCGCCAGCGGGAAGCTTGAACAATATGCCCGTAACAGTAGAAACCCCCACTGCCAGCCCCACTGCCTCAGGCGCGGCCCCCAAAAAAAGAGCAAAGAGCGGCAGCATGGGATTCTTGGTGAGGGCATACGAAAAGCGGGCAAGAAATGCCACCGTGCACAGATTGTTGAAATCCTTCATTACAGCCTCTCAGGGCGGCGCACTGGGCAGCCCCGTAAATGCTCACTAATGCTTGGGCGCAGATCGGTCAAAAAAAATGGATTTTCCGTAAAAGCCCACAGGGATGCCCATGACGACCTCTGCATCAATAAGGCCCAAGTGTTTTGCCGCTGCACCTACCCGCTGCTGTATACGGTTATCAAGATTAAGCAGACTGGCAGTTTTGGCCGCTGCAACCAGAGCCGCACCCACGTCCATCATGCGCAGGGCGCAGAAGGGGCCGGAGTAACCCATTTCTGTCTCATCCAGTTGCCTTTTGATCATAAATTCCGCACAGGTGGGGTAACCACATGCGCCGCAGTCATAGCCGCCGCAGGCACAGTTTTTCAGCCCCACGAGCAAGAGCGCCTGGCATTTTTCTATATTGTCGGCATCGCGCAGCCAAAAGGCCTCGTTGGTGCTTTTGGGCGCATGAGCCTTCATGGTCTGGGCGATCTTGTGCAGCTCCTCATCGTCATGAATAACGCCGATCTCCAGAAAATCCTTGCCGCCAGCCTTGGGGGCGGTTCGGGCAGAAGCGGCCATAAGCTGCGCAACATGGATTGCAGTATCTTTCATCTTACGCTCCTGTGGGTGAGGCTGGGGTGTACGAGGCAAGCAACGTGTCAAAAAACGCAAGGGCCAGCTCTGTGCGCAGATGGTCATCGTCATTGGCTGCAACCAGCCCGTCGAGCATGCGTTTGATGCCTGGGGTTTCAACCGGGGCGGCATCCAGTTCTTCAAGGTCAATAGCCTTTATGACCTTGCGCATTCTTTGAGGAATACGCGTAGTCAGGGCAAATGCCTCGGCAATAACCTCAAAAGTGATGAGCCCGCCCACATGCGTAAAATCGGCAGGCGACATATCAAAAGAAACAACGTCAGGTCCGCTGGGAACAGCATCCACATCTTGCAGAAACATGATGCTGGCCGCGGGATCTACGAACCTTTTGATCAGCCAGAATGATGCAAGCCTGTCTACATAGGGGTTGGCGCGGGTAACCCAGGTTCTTTGACGGTAGCACGCGACGTCTGCCCGCGGAACAACGGGATGCCCCCCCGCTGGCGCATGCAACGCCTCATCCAGCAATTTTTGCAGGCTTGCGCCCTTGCCACTGGGGAAAAAGTCGATGGTGCTTATGGCTTCCAGGCGCTTTTCAAGCTTGCGCAGCGAGGTCAGCCGCTCTGGTGAATCGAATTCTGCCACAACAGCGCGAATCTCTTCACCAAGGGCAAGATAGTCCTCGTCGCGCGCCCTGGTGAAAGTGGCAACCACTTGCGAATCGGCAATGTTCAGCAGACTGCCGTTGGCAATAACCAGCGATTCACCGCCCTGCTCGTCCGTCTCCTTGCCCATCCAGATGAGATGCTCCTGCATCTGCTGGTTGGCGGGCAGCACATAGATGGAATTTTTGATCTGCACAGCACCCAGGGCATTGAGTTTGCGCCATATTTTTACGCGAAACCCCTGAAGCCTGGACGGCACAGAGAATGAAAAGAAGAGCCATTTATTGTTATTCATATAACTTTTTTAGCTACAATCATAACATTGTCAACTGAAAAGTATGTTCGCATGCGCTTTCAAACTCTAAGCTTCCAGAATTTTGAAAAATAAAAGGCTGGTTACACCAAGGGTATAACCAGCCTTAAAAAGACAGAAACGGTTTGTCAGTCAGCGCTGCATGAGCGGCAATCGCGCCCTACAAGGCATCAGCCTCTGTATCGCGCACCACCTCAAAAATGGGCGGCAACACGCGTATGGCCTCGATAAGCTGATACAGCTGGGTGGCGTCGCGCACCTCCACGGTAATGCGCAGCTTGGCGCGGCCATCCACCTGATTGTCCATGTTGAGGCCAATAATGTTCACATTGTTGTGGGCCATCACTTCGGCAACCTTGGCCAGCACGCCCTGCTCGTTTTTGGCGATAATGAATATGCCAGCGGCGTAGGGCTTTTCTTCCATGCCGTCCCAGTGCACGGAAATAAGGCGCTCTGGCTCCATGTTTGCCACATTGGGACAGTCGGCGCGGTGCACGCTGATGCCAAGGCCACGGCTGATGTAGCCGATGATGGGATCACCCGGCACGGGATTGCAGCACTTGGCAAAGCGCATAAGCACGCCATCCACGCCAGATATGCCAACGCCCTCGCCCTTGCGCGAGGCGGCCTCCTTGCTTTCCTTTACCGTAGGCGCGGCCGGTTCGGCGGCGGTGGCGGCCTCTGGGTGCAGCACGGCATACAGCCGGTTGAGCACCTTGCGTGGTGTTGTGTGGGCATAGCCCACTGCGGCCACAAGGTCATCCACGCTGTCAAAATTCATTTCCTGGGCTACAATGGCCAGGTGTCCATCCTTGGTGGCCCTTGCCACGTTCAGGCTGACCTTGCGGCCTTCTTTTTCAAGCAGGTCGCGGCCAAGAGCCACAGCATGGGCGCGCTCTTCGGTGCGCAGGTAGTGCTGGATGCGGCTGCGCGCCTTGGCTGTCTTGACGATCTTGAGCCAGTCGCGGTTGGGATTGCGCGCCGGATCAGTAAGAATCTCGACAACATCACCGTTTTTCAGCTCTGTACCAAGAGGCATGAGACGGCCATTGATTTTTGCGCCGCTGCAGTGCTGGCCCACCTTGGTATGGATGATAAAGGCAAAGTCGAGGGGGGTTGCGCCTTCGGGCAGTTCCTTTACATCACCTGCGGGGGTGTAGACGTATACCTCGTCCTTGAACAGATCCATCTTGAGCGAATGCATGAATTCGCGTGAATCTGTCTCTTCACTCTGGCGCTCAAAAATTTCGCGCAGCCAGGCAAACTGCTCAAGGTCTTTGCTGTTGACACGGCCTTTTTCCTTGTACAGCCAGTGCGCGGCCACGCCGTGTTCGGCCTGCCGGTGCATGTCTTCGGTGCGTATCTGAATTTCAATACGCTCGCCTTCCGGCCCGATGACCGTTGTGTGCAAGCTCTGGTAGCCGTTGGTCTTGGGCATGGAAATATAGTCTTTGAAACGCCCGTGCACGGGCCGCCACTGCGAGTGCACAAGCCCCAGCACGGCGTAGCAGTCCTTGATATCCTTGACCAGCACGCGAAAAGCCATGATGTCGTGCATTTCATCCAGAGTCATGGACTGGGCCTGCATCTTTTTGTAGATGCTGTGCTTGTGCTTGATGCGCCCGTAAACCTGCCCCTCAATGCCGTTTGATTCCAGCAGATCCTGAATGAGCCCCACAACCTTGCTGATGATCTGCTTTTCAACCACCTGATGGTTGTCGAGCCAGTGGTCAATCTGGTTGTAGATGTCGGGGCGCATGTATTTGAAGCTCAGATCTTCCAGGTCACGTTTCATCACGTACAGACCCAGCCGGTTGGCCAGGGGCGCGTAGATGTCCATGGTTTCCTGGGCAATGCGCTTCTGCTTGTGGCTTTTCTGAAAATCAAGCGTGCGCATGTTGTGCAGGCGGTCGGCCAGCTTGACCATGAGAACCCGCATATCGTGGCTCATGGCCAGAATCATCTTGCGGATATTCTCTGCCTGGGCTTCTTCTTTATTTTCAAAGCTTATCTGGCTGATCTTGGTGACGCCGTCGACAATATCGGCCACTTCTTCGCCAAAATTCTCGTCCAGCTCTTCGATGGTGGCCTTGGTGTCTTCCACAGTGTCGTGCAGCAGACCGGCAGATATGGTGGGCTCGTCAAAGCCCATCTCGGCCAGAATACTGGCCACAGCCAGCGGGTGGGAAAGGTAAGGTTCGCCCGAGAGGCGGGTTTGACCCGCGTGGGCGGTGGCCGCAAACACATACGCCTTCTGGATCAGCTCCAGATCGGCGTTGGGGTTGCCTGCCGAAACCTTATCGAGAATTTCCTGAATACGAATCATGCGTAACGTCCACCCACAGCGTAAAATAATCTTTTCACCACTTCTGCAACTATGTTCCGACAAGAGCGGCCTTGTCAACGCTGCAAAGCGGCCAGTGGCACGAATACTGCCGCCCTGCGCCACACCGCAGCCGCCCGAAGGGAGCAGGGCATCCATCACGGCATGACGCGCACAGTCAGTTTGAGGGCCTTGCCCCGCAACGTGCGAAACAGGTTACTGATGACCAGAAATGGTCAGAAAAACTTAGGGTTGCATTTGAGATTTCTGCAATGCCTTGGGAATCCACCACTTTTCAAAATTATACATAATACCCGCCAAGGCAGGTTCTATGCCCTGAAAACGCCTCTGCACCACCGGCAGGGCGTAGGGCACAAACAAAAAGCAGTACGGCTGTTCGGCGTCAAAAATTTCCTGAATCCGATAATACAGCTCGGCCCTTTTTTTCTGGTCTGGCGTTGACTGCGCCTCTTCAAGCAGCTTGTCCACTTCTGGGTTGCGATAGTGCGTAAAATTCAGGCCGCCCTCAAAGGTCTGCGACGAATGCCACACGGAATAGAGATCCGGGTCCTGCGGAATTGTCCAGCCCAGCAGCACGGCGTCAAAGCGCCCCTTGTTGACAAATTCGCGGATAAAGGCCGCCCACTCCACCGTGCGGATGCGCACGTCGATGCCGATTGCCTTTAACTGCGACTGCATTACTGTGGCGGTAAGAATGCGCTGTTCGTTGCCCTGGTTGGTCAAAATGGTAAAGGCCAGAGGCAGGCCGTCGCGGTCAAGCATGCCGTCACCATTGTGGTCGGCAAAGCCCGCCTCTGCCAGCAGAGCGCGGGCCGCGGCAACATTTTGCGGCATGGGCTTGAGGCCCGGATGGTACGGCCACGAACCGGGCTTGAACGGCCCAAAGGCCGGAACCCCCTGCCCCAGCAGCACGCCGTTGATGATGCCCTCGCGGTCTATTGCCATGGAAATGGCACGCCGCACGCGCACATCCTTGAAGAACGGATGCTCAAGATTGAAACCAAGAAAAATATACACAGACGACAAGTACCGGAATTTGTGAAACCGGTTCTGCCATTCCTGGCCAGAGGTTTGCCGCAGGTATTGCAGGGGCGAAAGATCCATCACATCCAGCCTGCCTGCCCGCGTTTCCATAAACATGGTGGCATTGTCGGGTATGATTCTGTACACCACCTCGTTGATGTGGGGCTTGCCCGCAAAGTAGGTGGGTGAGGCCTCAAACACCATACGGCTACCCGCCTCCCACGACTTGAGACGGTACGGCCCGGCCCCCATGGGCTTGCGGGCAAAGGGCGTGGAGCGGATGTTCTGCCCCTCAAGAATATGCTTGGGCAGGATGGGGTTCATCCACGTTGAAACGGCCCGGGCAAAAAAATGTTCGTACTGCACCTCAAAGGTATAGCGGTCGATGACGCGCAGTTCCTTGATGCGCAAAAAATCTTCGGCATAGGGGCTGCCCGTGGCCGGGTCTGCCGCCAGCTTGCAGGTAAAGGCCACGTCTTCGGCTGTCAGCTCCTGCCCGTCCTCCCACAAAATACCCTTGCGCAGGGTAAAGCGCATGCGGCGGCCTTCGTCCTCCATGCTCCATGATTCTGCAGCCCAGGGCTCTGGCTGCAGATCCTTGTTGTAGCGCAGGGGCGATACGTACAAGAGCTCAGCCACTTCGTGCGAGGCCGAATCGGACGTGAGGTAGGGAATAAGGTTTGAAGCCTCGCCAATGGTGCCGAAAAATATGCTGCCGCCGTCGGCAGGCGGACCAGCCTGGGCTGTGTTTTTTTGCGGCGCATCCACAGCCGATTCTTCAGGCAGGTCGCCAGGAATGGCAGCGCAAAGGGCGGGCAGAGCCCAAAGGCTTAGACACGCACACAAGATAATGCCAAAAAAATTTACATTTTTTGCGCAAAAAACCCTGTCACGGCAGTATGATATTGAGTCCAACATATTGATTGCGCGCTCAAAATTTATTTTTTTCATAAAAGTCATGCTTCATATTGCTTTCGCCCCCCAACCTGTGCTATTTATCGCAAACGTCATAACATCTCTCCGTTTCTGGAATTTTCCAGAAATTTCAACGGAGTATTTTGGGGAACCCATGAGTCGATCTGAACAGAGCGTCGTTCGCGAAATGTGCCAAGCTTTTCTGCACGATAGCGTGCCGGAATATATTCGCGACGCCGCCTACTATATCCTGTCCGAAGGTGAGGTGCAAAAAATAAATATTCAGGAGGGCGAGACCTGGGACGTACAAGGCGTTATCCAGGGCGATGACCTGCAGGTCTACACGCCAAGCCTGAGCCTCACCATCACGGACCGCAGCACCCGCCATCAGTGCAACTGCTCTGACGCGTTCACTGGCATTTGCCGCCATGTGGCCGCTCTGGCATTACGCCTGGTGGAAGAACTGCGCAAGGAACAGGGTGACCCGGAAGAAACACCGCCCCCCAGCACTGACTGGAAACAGAGCTTTCGCAACTTTTTTTCCACAGACATGGAGCCCGAACCGGGTCGCCACTATCTCATATTTCGCTTTGAACCGGAACAGGGCCGCCTGCTGGTTTCCTTTTTTCGTGGCAGGCAGAACAAATCGGGCCTTTCAAGTGTTCACAACGAGGTAACGCTCGAGCAGATCATCCAGAACCCCGACTGGTGCGAATTTTCGCCCCAGTTGCCGCACGTTGCCCGCCAGATAGGCCAGCACCTTGATTATTACGGCCACCGCGTTGAAATTCCTCAGGGTCTGACCTCGTGGTTTTTCTGGTCTGTGCGCAAGGAATATTATCTGCTGTGGAAGGATACGGACAAACCCTGCCGTATTGAAAGCACACCCTTTGCCCTCAAGCTCAAGCCCATTCTCGATGATGCGGGCTTTCGCTTTGAGGTGCTGCTCAAGCGCGAGGGTCGGCCCCCCCTGCCCATTCGCGCCGGCCGCAGCAATCCCAGCGACCGCAACCAGCCCGAAAGCACCTCGCCAGAAGACGCGCCCATCACCTTTCATGGGCAAATGCCCCTGTGGGTGTGCTATCAGCACAACTTCTACCCGGTGCAGACGGGCCTTTACCCCTCGCTGGTGCGCAACCTCATTTACGAACGCCCGGTTGTGCCACACGAAGAAATTTCCGAATTCCTCGACCGCGTGTGGACCCGTCTGCCCGCCTCAGAGCTCTACGAACCTCAGCAGTTCCTCAAGCTCATGGAGCCGGTCTTCCAGCCTGCCACCTACAATCCCAAGCTCTTTCTTGATGAAGAAGGCAGCCTGCTGACGCTGGAAATCGACAACATCTACGAAACCCGCCACGGCGAATTTACGCTCAACGGGCCCAACCCCGACTTCCAGACAGGCAGTTATTCGTACGACGGGCAGACCTATCTGGTGCGCCGCCATCAGGACGAAGAAGCCCTGCTGATGAACGAACTGAGCGGTATGGATTTTCAGGCCCGTTCAAGCAAGCTGTGGTTCCTTGAACCGGAAGAAGCCATTGCCTTCCTGCTCGATTCATACCCCAAGCTGATCGAAACCTACCGCGTCTACGGCGAAAAAGCCCTCTCGCGCTACAAGGTGCGCACGGCTTCTTCCAACATCACGGCGCAGGTTGTGAGCAACGAAAAGGAAAAGTGGTTTTCGCTCGACATCAACGTGGAGTACGAAGGCCAAAGCCTGCCCCTGGAAAAAATATGGAAGGCATGGACACGCGGCAAGCGCTATGTGCAGCTGAAAGACGGCTCGTACACCAGCCTGCCCGAAGAATGGCTGGAAAAGCTCTCTCACAAGCTCACGGCCCTTGGGCTCGACCCCTCCAAGCCCCCGCAGCAAAAGTTCAAGCAGTTTGAAGCCCCGGTGCTCGACAGTCTGCTTGAAGACCTGCCCGGCGCGGCCACAGACTCGTTCTGGAACAACCTGCGCGAAAAAATCCGCTCGTTCCGCGAGGTGCGGCCCATTGCACCGCCCAAGGCGCTCAATGCCAACCTGCGTAGCTATCAGGTTCAGGGCCTTTCGTACCTCAACTTCCTTTCGGAATACGGGTTTGGCGGTATTCTAGCCGACGAAATGGGCCTTGGCAAAACCGTGCAGACCCTGGCCTTTATCCAGCACATGATAGATGTGCACCACGAAGGGCCCAACCTTATCGTGGTGCCCACCTCGGTGCTGCCCAACTGGGAACGCGAAGCAGAAAAGTTTGTGCCCGGCCTCAAGCGCCTGACCATTTACGGCACACGCCGTGAGGGAATGTTCAAACACATTTCAAGCTCAGACCTCATCATTACCACCTACGCACTTTTGCGGCGCGACCTGGAGGAAATGGAGAAGTATGAGTTCAACACCGTTATTCTTGACGAAGCCCAGAACATCAAGAATCCCAACACCATCACAGCCCGCGCCGTGCGCCGTATCAATGCCCGCATGCGCCTGTGCCTTTCGGGCACGCCCATCGAAAACAACCTTTTCGAGCTGTGGTCTCTGTTCGAGTTTCTCATGCCGGGCTTTCTGGGTTCGCAGCACGCCTTCCAGCGTGGCATTGTCAAACCAATCAAGGACGGCGACGCCGAAACCCTCGACTACCTGCGCACGCGCGTGCGCCCCTTTATTCTGCGACGTACCAAGGCAGAGGTTGCCAAAGACCTGCCGCCCAAGGTGGAGAGCGTTACCTGCTGCGCGCTGGAAGACGCGCAGGCCGAGCTGTATTCGGCCCTGGCCCGCAAGCTGCGTGCCCAGGTTCTGGCCGATGTGGACGAAAAAGGCCTTGCAAAAAGCCAGATGTCCATTCTCGACGCCCTGCTCAAGCTGCGCCAGATCTGCTGCCACCCGCGCCTGCTCAAGCTCGACATGCCCGGCTTCTCCAACAACCTGCCTTCGGGCAAGTTTGACGCATTCAAAGACATGGTTATGGAAATTGTGGAAGGCGGCCACAAGGTGCTGGTATTCTCGCAGTTTGTGCAGATGCTGCAGATCATCAAGCAGTGGCTTGAATTTTCGCAGGTACCCTTCTGCTACCTCGACGGCGCAAGCAAAGACCGCTTCGAGCAGGTGGACAGGTTCAACAATACCCCGGAAATTCCCATCTTCCTTATCTCGCTCAAGGCTGGCGGCACGGGCCTCAACCTGACCTCGGCAGACTACGTCATCCACTACGACCCGTGGTGGAACCCCGCCGTGGAAAGTCAGGCCACTGACCGTACCCACCGTATCGGTCAGACGCGACAGGTCTTTTCGTACAAGCTCATCTGCCAGAATACGGTGGAAGAAAAGATACTCAAGCTGCAGGAAGCCAAGCGTGGCGTGGCCGAGGCGATTATTCCCGGTCAGGACACCTGGAAGTCGCTTACGCGCGAAGATCTGGAAATGCTCTTCGAAGTGTAGCACGCAGCGCTGCCATACTATACCAACAGCAGGGCCCTCTGGCGACAGGGGGCCCTGCTTGCGTCTGGGACACGCGATGATGGGGCGTAAAAAAACCGCCCACGAGGGGCGGTTTGAAAACAGACAAAACAGCAATGAACTTTCGGCGCTATGAAAGTACTGCCTTGGCCTCGGCCACACGGGCTTCTTCCTCCCGCCCAAGCTTGCGCAGGGCGCGGGCAAGTGCCTGCCATGCCTCTGGCCTGTCATGCAGACCGGCGCTCTTGCGGGCCAGTAGTTCTGCCATGGCGGGGTCTTCGTTGCTGTCCAGATAGATATTGGCCAGCATGAGCATGGATGCAGCATCCTGTGGATTGCGCACAAGGGCCTCGTGCAGCAGTTCGCGGGCCTCGCTGCCCTTGCGCTGACGCACCGCAACCCGGGCCAGATGCCTGCGGGCGAGGCTGGGCGCGCCGGGGCGCGCGTCCTCAAGGGCGGCGGCCTTTTCATAAAAACGCTTGGCCTCGGCTCTTCTGCCGCCCAATTCACACAGCTGCCCCAGCCGGATGTGGGCAAACTGGTGTTCGGGCGAAATTTTTACGCACTGGCGGTAGTACTGCGCTGCAGCCCGCTTTTCACCCAGCCCCTGACAGACGGTTCCAAGATTGTAATAAATCTGCTCGGCCAGAGCGGTATCCGGCCCGTGACGCAGTGCTTCCATGAAGTGCCGCCGCGCCTCGTGCTGCCGCCCCAGCGCCGCCATGCACACCCCCAGAGAATTCCAGGCCATGGCATTGGCCTCGTCGGCCAGCAGGGCGAGCTTGTATTCCTCCACCGCGCCAAAAACATCGCCGAGACTGTAACGCCGGTCAGCGCTGATGTTGAACGCCAGCGAATTGCACACCCCAACCTTGGGATCAGGCAGGAGCAGGGCATATTCCAGCGCCTTGAGAGCGCATTCGGGCATTTCTGCACGGCTGTACTGAAGGAGGGGATAGCCCGCGAGCCCGGCGGCAGCCAGAATACCCCGGCTGTTCAGCTCGTTGCACACATCCTGGTACAGGGAAACAAGAGTCTGGGCGTCCACGTCGGGATGAAAAAATACCAGACTGTTGCTGCCGTAACGGCCTGCCAGGGGCTGTGGGTGCCCTGTCGCCGAGCCTTCGGGCTGGCCGGCCTGCATCTTTTCCAGCGCCTTATCCTGGGCCGCACGCCAGATGCCCAGTGCGGTTTCCACAAGCCCCTGCAGGCTGGTGACATCGTGGGCAGCATCCAACGGGGCTGCCGCTGCCTGCTGGCCCTCTGTGTTGCCCGGTTCAAGACGCAGCAAACACAGGGCGAAGCGGCTGCGCCGTTCTGCCTCAATGCCAAAGCGGTTCAAAAAGTCGCCGTGGCCACACAGGCCTCCCACGCATTCAGGCTGCGGTTGTGCCTTGCCTGTGGCGGCACCGTCTGCCCGCGCTCTTCCGCCTGTTGCCACGGGCATGCGCCCGCCAGAAAATTCCTGTTCGTCAAGGTCGGGGCTCAGCACCGGGGTTTCACCAAGCAGGGTAAGCCTGTCGCCCACTTCGGGCTGGCAGGTCACATCCTCAAGGTGCAGGGCCTCGGCCACAGAATCCGTATCGCGCGTGTGCAGCAGAACCAGCTCGCCCTTGTAGCGCGCCGCGCCGCTCTCGGTTCTGCCCCACAGGGCAAAACGCATGCCTTCGCGGGCCTTGGCCTGACGCCCGATACTCAGGCGCAAACGCCCCAACGGCAGGATTTCAAGCACCATACCACCCTCTTGCAGAATGCGCGCAAAGGGCATGATGCGGCTTTCCACGGCATCGGCGCCTTCTGCCTCCTGCCCCGCCACATTGGCGGCCATGCGTGCGCGGTCCATGCACATGCGCGCCTGATCGTACATGGCAAGGTGCAGCTCCGTGCCGCGCATATCCTGAGGGTACAGCGCGTGCCCGGCACACAGCCGGGGGTGTACCACCTTGGTCATCACGGGATAAGGCATGCGCACCGCTTCCATACGCGTAAGGGCGGCCCGGGCCAGCTTGTGGCACGCGCCGCGACCACTGGCTGGGAAAAGCAGAGCTATCTCCCACCGGCCAACGCGGGCGGCCAGCACGTCCGAGGGCAGAGCCTCGCGGCAGGCGTCGGCCAGAGCCTTGAAATACGCTTCGGCAAAGGCGTGACCGCCACGCCGTACGATGGAATCGCCGTTGCCAAGCCGCAACAGCACAAGCCCCATGCACAGCCAGTGCAGGGGGGCGGGGCCGCTTTCTTCCGCGTTGGGCTCTTCAAGATAGGCACGCAGTCGCTCGGCGGCGTTTTCCATATGGGCAAAAAGGGCCTGCTCGGTAGCAATGCCTGTCACCGAATCAGTGCGCATTGCCTTGGCCCTGGCGAGATTTTCCAGCCCCAGATCAACAATGGCGGGCAAAAATGGCAGCAGGGGGCGCGCTTCACGCGCCTTTACACCGTGCAGCATAAATACGCCCAGGAGGCGGTTTTCCCGCCGCAGCGGCAGCAGCAGTCTGCGCTCGCGCGTCAGAAGCTGCGGCTCTTCGGGCGCGCGGCTGGTGGGAAAATACAGGGCATGCCCTGAAAAAGACAAAAATGAAGACAGTTGCTCACACAACAGGCCTTCCATTTCCATGAGGTCTTCACGCGCAAGGTCGAGCGGCGGACGGTTTTTTTGCATCTTTAAATTGTAGTGTGGCACGCTCCGCTTGTCTAGAAAATTTCAAGACTGTGCGCGGGGCTTTTGCGCCCAGCGCGGGCCAGCCAAAAGCGCCTGCCATGAGAGCCCGCAATGACTGCACGCACCGGGCGCACCCCACCCGGCTTGATTTTGCCATCCTGTCCGGCTATCGCTCTTCAGGAAGGCAAAAAACTTTGCCACAAGGCCGTTACAGCCCTGGCACACTCTTGCCTGTAAAAAATATCCACGATAGACTATCCAAAGTCGAAATTAGTGCGTGTCATCACACAATACGCGCACCATATCGACAAACCAAAGGAATTTTTATGCCTGTTGCCACTTTTCCTCTCGGCCCCCTGCAAACCAACAGCTACCTTATCCACAGCGGCACGCAGGCCGTAGCCGTGGATGTGGGCGGCGATCCGGAACCCATGCTGGAATATCTGACCACGCACGGGCTCAAGCTGGCGGCCATATGCATTACCCACCGCCACTTTGACCACGTGTACGGCGTGGCGGAACTTCAGAAAGCAACAGGGGCACCCGTGTACATCAGCGCTGACGACGACTGCCTCGAAGGCACAGAATCAGCCCAGGGCGGCCTGTGGGGTTTCCCCTCGGTTACCCCTTACACAGCGCAGCCCATTGCAACGGGCAAAACCACCTTTGGCGGCATGGACTGCGAGGTTCTGGTCACTCCCGGGCACACACCGGGGGGTGTTTCGCTGTTTTTCCCTGCTGAAAACCTGGTCTTTACGGGCGACGCGCTGTTCTACCGCTCCATTGGCCGCACGGACTTTCCCGGCGGCGACCACGAGGGCCTGCTGCGCTCGGTTTCGCAGGTGCTCTTTGCCCTGCCCGAAGACACGGTCGTGTATCCCGGCCACGGGCCATCGACCACCATCGGCGACGAGAAAAAAAGTAACCCTTTCTGCGGTGAATTTACTCTATGAGCAAAATCCTTGTGCTTCAGTGCAGCCCGCACGCGGGCGGCGTGTCCGACTCTGTGGCCGACCTTTTTGCCAAAGGCATGTCCGAAGCGGGTGCAGACCTGCGCACTGTAGCATTGCGTGATTATGCAATTTCGCCTTGTACGGGTTGCGGGGCCTGTTTCAGACCGCCGCACAACTGCGTTCTGGCCGGGCGACCCCTTCCCGGCCAGAACGAAAGTTGCACCTTGCGGGACCAGACAGAGGAAGTTTTTCAGCTCATTGCAGAAGCCCAGCTGATCATGATTTCTTCCCCCATCTATTTTTACTTTCTGCCTGCGCACTTCAAGGCACTTATCGACAGAACCCAGCGCTTCTGGGCCCAAAAGGGCGGCGAGGAACGCATGCCCCTACCGCTCTCGCGCACCAAGCCCGTGCTTGTGGCCATGACCGCAGGCAGGCGGCGCGGCAACCTGCTTTTTTCGGGTTCGCTGCTTTCACTCAAGTATTTTCTGGCGCCGCTTGGTGCGGGTATTCGCGAAACTCGCCTGCTGCGCGGCCTTGAATCGCTCAAGGACCTGCACGAACGCCCCGCCGTCATGGCAGCCCTGCACGCCTGGGGGCATGACTGGGGTCACAGGCTTGCCACGGAAAATGGAATTGGAAGCTCGCAGGAATCCCCCATTTACGAGCTGCCCACGAGCGTTTCCCCGCTGCAGAATCCTGACAGCGCAAAGTCCTGACAGCACGGGATTGGCCGGGCTTGCACAGGCCGCATGACCGCCGTACAACCTTCGCATGGCAGGGCTCCTATCCACCATCATATTCAGCCTGACCAGCCTGCAAAGCAGGCTGGGGCTGGCCCAGAATCGTTGCGTGCACTGTCTGCGCCCGTTTTCTCCTGCATCCGGCACGAACTCTCCCGCACATTTTTTGGCAGGTACCATCGCGCGACCTTCTGCACATTGTGCTGCCGACGCTCTGCTCTGCCCCGCCTGCTCCGCCCTGCTTGCGCCCTATACAGGGCCGCGCTGCCCCCGCTGCGGGCTGCCACCGACAAACCCTCACGAGGGCAGCACCGTGTGCGGCGCGTGCCTGCAAAATCCCCCGCCATGGAGCTCCGTGGCTTTTCACGGTCTTTATCAGGATTCCCTGCGCCACACCCTGCTGCGCCTCAAGTTTGACGGCCACCTGTACCTGGCACCGCTGCTGGGGGGCTTCATGCTTGATTCCGTTGGCTGCCTGCCCTGGCCAGACCTGATAACCGCCGTTCCCCAGCATCCCGGCCATTTGCGGCACAGGGGCTACAATCAGGCGCACGAACTGGCAAAAGTCCTGCACAGAAATCTGGACGTGCCGCTGGCAACACAACTGCTCACGCGCCCCGTTCCCGGCAAGGAACAGGCTCGGCTGGGCGCTAAAGCGCGGCGCAGCAACGTGCAGCACAGCTTTAGCGCTTCACCTGCAGCCAGCGGCCTGCGCGTGTGGCTGGTGGACGATGTGATGACCACAGGCAGCACCATGGCCGCCGCCACCAGGGCACTACTGGCGGCGGGCGTCACGCGGGTGGATGCGGTTTTTGCTGCCAGAACACCCCGCAATACCCCAAATTAACCGGAAAAACGCAATTTTAGCGGCCATGTTGCGCAAGCACCACATGACAAGCACATACTCTTGAGCTATACACAGGACACATACAACAGCGCCTGCACGTTTTTTACGCGAAACAGGATATGCCAGCCCGCTCACGCGGGATGCGGGCGCAGCCAGGAGTTTTCATGCCCAGCGCACACCGAGCTTGTCATCTGGGGTTTTTTGAGCACAAAAATGCAGCTGTAGCCGCGCTATGGACATTTTTATCCTGCCTGATTTTTGCCGCCAGTGCACAGGCACAGGTTACCCTGCTCGTGCCGAGCCAACCCAGCGTTGAAGCTCCCGCCCCTCGCCCCAAGGCGGAAGCGCCTGCCAAGCGCGAGGAAAAAAAGGACGAAAAACGCCCGCAGGATGCCAAGGCCCCTGCCGCCAAGGCAGACCAGCCAGTTGATGCCGCCGCAAAGCAGCCGGAGCAACCCGCAGCGGAGCACAAACCCGCAGCCAATGGCGATGCCGCCCCGGCTGAAACGCCCACCAAGGCCGATCAGCCCGAAGCTGCGGCTCAGGCCCATGCCGAGCCGCAGATCGATGAAGAACTCGACGTTCTCATAACCATGATGCGCCCCTTCCAGTATGAAGGGCTGGTCATGGACATGCCCCAGATGTTCGCGGTGCTGCGCTACGACAGCGCAACCCCGGTCAAGGACGGTGTGGCCCAGCCCGAAAGGCGCGACCTCCTGGGTGATCTGGAAGAAATCCGGTATCTTAACCAGAAAGCCTGGGGGGCCAACGTGGCCCTCACCAAGCCGGGCCTCTACCAGTTTATCATCGAGGGCCGCCCTTGGTGGGATGCCGCCCACGGTCGCTATCTGCAGCACTATGTAAAGACCACCTTGCCGGTTTATGGGGTAGAACGTGGCTGGAGCCTGCCCGTGGGGCAGCGCTTTGAAATTGTGCCGCTTTCCCGTCCCTTTGGCCTTACCGCACCCGCCATCTTTTCGGGCACAGTGCTTATGGACGGCAAGCCGCTGGCTTCCGCCTCTGTACGTATGGCCCGCATAAATACGGAAAAACGCACCGTGCCCACCTCGTGGCACGAGGATATTGCCGCGCGCACCAACAACAAGGGCGAGTTTTCCTTTGTGCTCAACCAGCCCGGCTGGTGGTGCTGTATGGCAAGTATCCCCGGCGACCCGCTCAAAGGTCCCGATGGGCAGCCCAAACCCCTGCAAATGGGTGCGCTGTTCTGGCTGTATGTGGACAGTCTTTCCAGTGAGCCACGCAAGCGCTAGCTACAAAAAAAGTTGATTGAATTTCCCCGGCCATGAAAAAACGTGGCCGGGGATTTTTGTTTTTTGGGTCTGCCCGGCAGGGGCTGATTATTTTTACTGCCCTGCGGGCATGGGGTTTCGCCCTCCGGCGAAGTTTGGGACGCCTGTGCGGTGCGCGGCAAGGCGGGGCCGGTTATGGGGCTCCGCCCCCTTCGCGGCCCCCCTTGCATCCCCCCGAAGCACCCCAAAGAGCGTTTTCGATTGCCACAAAAAGGCGAGGGCACGCGTCTTTTGCTGCGGGAGCTTCCCTCACTCGCTTCCCTCACTCGCTTCGCTCGCTCAGGTGATCTCTCTCCGCGACGCGTAAATGCCAGAGTACTCTTTTGCTTCGGGCAAAGTCTGCTTCAGCCAACTACCGCCAACAAAACTGACCGTTAAAAAAGCATTACCCCGCTTACCAACCGCTTTTGCATTTCTGCTTTTCAGCGCCCGCCATCAGAGGCAGGTCGTGGGGTCACCTTCCTTAGACTCGCCAGAGCGGAGCGCAGGCGATGGCTGGTGTTGGGCGAATTTGCAAAATACGAATTTTTCGGTCTGGCAAGGCAAAATCCTGCTTTTGAGCCCAGCGCACTCATGTACGTGAGCATCAAAAACAGGATTTTAACGCCGTCAGGCCGAAAAATTCGGTTTGCGTAAATGCGGCTGACAGATTCTTGCCCCCGAAACAAAGTCAAACTCTTTTTGCCTCTTCAGCCTTCTCCTATCCGCGCCGCCGAACTTCCCCAGCCTTTTTACTTTCCATCCCCCAGCTTGGACAGCAAGGTCTTGCGGTTGATGCCCAGCCGCCGCGCCGCTTCGCTCTTGTTGCCGCCAACCTGTGCAAGAGTATCCATAACCGCCAGACGCTCAATCTCCTCAAGCGTCATATTGGCAAAATCCAGCCGTGTGGACGCGCTGCTTTCCGCCTCCTGTCCGCCAATGGTAGGCGGCAGCTCGCGTTCGCTGATATACTCGCCCACCAGCAAAACCACCGCCCGCTCCACGGCATTTTCCAGCTCGCGCACATTGCCGGGCCACGCGTGTTTCAGCAGACGATCCATGGAAGTGGGCGTAAATCCCTTCACCGTCTTGCCGTTGCGCTCTGCAAAAATCTTCATAAAGTGCATGGCAAGCAGGGGAATATCCTCACCCCGCTCCCTCAGCGGCGGCAACTGCAAGGCCACCACATTGAGGCGGTAGTACAAGTCCTGCCGAAAGCGCCCCTCCTCTACCTCGCGGGCAAGATCCTTGTTGGTGGCGGCCAGGATGCGCACGTCCACCCGCACGGTCTGGTCACCGCCCACGCGCTGCAGCTCACGTTCCTGAATGACGCGCAGCAGTTTGACCTGCATGGAAAGGGGTATCTCGCCAATTTCATCCAGAAAAATCGTTCCCTTGTCGGCCGCAAGAAAACGCCCCTCGCGGCGTTTTTCCGCCCCGGTAAACGCGCCCTTCTCGTGCCCGAACAGCTCCGATTCCAGCAGGGTTTCTGTGAGCGCGGCGCAGTTCACCGCCACATAGGGGCCGGTACGACGGTTGCTGTTGGCGTGGATAAGCCGGGCGACTACTTCCTTGCCAGTGCCGGATTCACCCGTAACAAGCACCGTGGCCTCAGAGGGCGCAATGGCCGAAACCATCTCCAGCACCTGCCGCATGGCCGGGCTTTGCCCTATGATGTTGCGGGCGTCTATGCCCTGTGCCAGCTCATGACGCAGGGTGCGCACCTCGTGCCGCAGGTTGGCGTGGTCGAGCGCGCGCTCCAGGGCAAGTTTGAGTGCATCAAAGGCCAGAGGCTTGGTAAGATAGTCGTAGGCCCCGGCCTTCAGCGCCTCCACGGCGCTGGAAACATCTGAATATGCCGTCATGATGAGAATGGGGATAGCGGGATTGTAGGCCTTGATGGCCCGCGTGGCCTCAATGCCGCTCATGCCACCCATGCGCACGTCCATGAGAATAAGATCAAAGGGGCGCTGACGGCAGAGCTCAAGCGCCTCTTCACCGCTGGCGGCTCCGGTGGGGGCGTACTCCCACTCTTCAAGCAGGGCACGCAGCATTTCCCGGTGGTTGCGATCGTCATCCACCACCAGCAACTGTATGGCGGTATTTGCAGTCATTATATTTCCTCAAAAAGCAGCCCGGCTCATGCGCCAGCGAGTGGCGCGAGCGTCAACGGGGCTGGCAGAATCCTTATTTTTTGCCTTCTACCGGCAGGGTGAGCGTAAATTCAGCGCCCTGCCCAGCGGCATTGCCCACGCTCACACGCCCGCCGTGCCCCTCGGCAATCTGGTAAACAATGGCGAGGCCAAGTCCTGTTCCAGACGGCTTGGTGGTAAAATAAGGCGTAAAGATGGAAGCCTGAATCTCTGGCGGAATGCCCGGCCCCGTGTCGGCCACGGTTATGCTGAACATGCCGTTGGGCAGGGTGCGAGCCGAAACGCGCAGCGTTCCGCCTTGGTCCATGGCCTGAACCGCGTTGAGAAAAAGGTTCAGCAGTGCCTGGGTAAGCCTTTCGGGGCTGATATTGACAGTGGGGAAGCCGGGCTCAATTTCCTGCACCACGGCAATGCCCTTGGCCTTGATATCGGCTTCGACGAGCCTGAGAGCGCGACCAAGGATCTCGGCCAGATCAGCCTGCACGGTTTCAAACGAACCGGGACGGGCAAAATCGAGCAATTCGGAAACCACGCGGTCGAGGCGCTCAACCTCGTCGATCATGCGCTGCGCGGCTTCTTCCTCTCGCCCGCCAAGGGGCATACGACGGGCAATGTACAGGGCAACACCCTTGATGGTGCTGAGCGGATTGCGGATTTCATGCGCCACACCCGCCGCAAGATGCCCAAGAGCGGCCAACCGGTCATTGCGCTGGGCATCGACCTGCAGGCGCTTCATTTCTGTAATGTCGCGCAGCACAAAAGCATTGCCCAGCAACACGCCGTCTTCATTGCGCATGGCCGCGCCGCCAAGGCTAATCACCAGTGGCTTTGCCCCGGCGACAGCAAGCGTCGTTTCCTGTTCAAGAATACGCGCCCCACCCGCCAGCTTGTCGGCCAGCGTTGCCCATTCCAGCCCCGGCAGCTCGTCCAACGGGCTGGGGCCACGGGTATCCGGTCTCCGGTTGCTTCCCGCGCTGTCGGCCTGAGATGTAGTGGCATCGGGCGCAACAGCAGTGGCAACTTCGTGGCGTTTTTTACCAAACATGCCAAGGGCCGTATCGTTGATCATGGCAATGCGCCCGGCAGGATCGCTGATCACAAGCCCCAGAGGCAGGCTGGCCACAACCTCTGCAGCCATGGCTTGCTGGTCGCGCAAAATACGCCGCCAGCGCCGGGTGTTATGCATCCAGAACAGTGAAATAAAACCCGCCAGACCTATGGCCGCGGCCAGCGCTGCGGAAAGTAGGTTATTACGGGAATCCTGGGCAAGAGCGTCTTCAAAGGGGCGCGCGTCAAAGCCAACAAGGGCAACACCCACTACCTGACGCGGCGCTTCCGGGCCGGGGCGGCCTGCAAGCGGGCCACGGGGCGGGGGGCCATCGGGAAAGGCATCGCGCGGGTCCGGTTCGTCCGGGCCGCCCATCATGCCCATCATGCCACCGCCCATTCCTCCCATCATGCCCAGGCCGTGGGGGCCGTGCCCCATGTGTTGCCCGTGGGGCCTGCTCAGCGGGGCAAAAGCCCGAAATACCTCAAAGACCTCTTGCCCGTCGCGATTGCGAACCCGCCACATGGGCCGGTCTGAAACCAGGGGCAGCGGCGGAATCTCCTGCGCCTGCACCACAATGGAGGGAGTGCCTGAATCACCCGAAAAATCTGAGGGGGCACCTGGAGGCGGCGGATTATCACCGCTTTGGGCCAAAATGGCACCGTTGGTGTCGGTAACGGCCATATAGAGAATACCGGGCTGCCGGGCTGTTTCCGACAGCAGAGGCCGCAGTCCAAGCACAGCGCCGGGGCTGAGGCGCAGCCCGGTACGGGTTCCGGCCTCAAGCGCCCAGATAAGAGCCTCAGCCCTGTCTGTAAGGTTATGGATCATAAAGGCCCGCTCGCGCTGGTTGCTGCGAACGGAAAGCCCCGCCAGGATGAGCCCGAGAATAAGGGCCACCCCCAGCAGCATCCAGGGCGAAAGCCCCATGCCCGACAAACGGCGGGACAAACGGCGGGTCATACGACGGAATGATGAAGAACGGGAAAGATTCATGGCAGGATCCTTAACGGCGCATCATCATAATTATGTATTTTTTACTCACTGCGCAAGCCCCCCGGTAAAAATTGGATAGCCCAATACGAGTCTGAGTAAAAAACGGACACTTTTCTATTACCCCACCACTGGCCCTTTTTCGCTAAAATTAAAATAAATAAATAATTTCATAGTATTACTATTTTTTGCAGCACTTGGCACGCCCTTTGCCTATACAGTTGCAAATGGCGCTGAACAAAACGCAGCAACCATCAGAAAAATAAACAACAACTGACGGCGCAACGTCATTTAGAGGAAACTGATATGTATGGCTGCGATATAGGAAGCGTAATGGGATGGGGAAACGGCATGACTCACCTTATATTCATGATCCTGATCGTTTCCCTTGCGGTTGTTTTTATCAGCAGAATAATGTCGCAACAAAAAAAGAACATGGACAGCACAGATTCCCTGTCCATACTTAAAAGACGACTCGTCTCGGGTGAAATCACGCTTGAGGAATACGAGAAACTCAAAAATGCCATCTGAGTGGCAAGGCCACGGATGACAACCGTCGAGGAGAATGTATGAGCACCCCCAAACTTGCCCTGATCTTTGCTTCACTGGCTCTGGCCCTTGCCTGGGCTGTAACAACCCCCGCCGCCAACGCGGCTGAAATACAGCCGCAGTCATCCTGGTGCGGCGGACAGCAGTCGGGCCCGCATGGCCCCCACGGGTACGGTTCCGGCCATTAATACACCCTGACAGTAGTGATCAGGCACAAACAGCAATCAAATTCATTCAAAACATAAAGGACACACATCATGAAGACTTCCAAGTTCGTCACCTCTGGCGCGGCTCTTACTCTTGCTATCTTTCTTGGTATCGCGGGCGTTGCTTCTGCCCAAAACGGCGATGGCCGTGGCCCCGCCAACATGGGCCCCGGAACGGGCATGGGTATGGGCATGGGACCCGGCATGGGCATGGGCATGACCAGTGAACAGATGACCGCCATGCAGCAGATCCATCAGAGCTTTGCAGAAAAAATGCAGCCCACCCTCCAGCAGCACCATATCAAGATGGCCGAGCTGAACAACCTCGCCGCCGCTGGCGTGAAGCCCGACGATGCTCGCGTCAAGGCCGCCCAGAAGGACCTGCGCGAAATCGACGCCAAGCTGTATTCCGCCCGCGCTGAAATGCTCAAGCAGATGTCTGACAAGGGTATCCCCTTCATGGGCGGTCACGGCATGGGCATGGGCCGGGGTATGGGTCACGGCATGGGGCATGGCATGGGCCACGGCATGATGGGCAACGGCATGATGGGCAACGGCGGCTGCCCCGGCATGGCTGGCATGACCGGCATGGCTGGCATGACCGGCATGGCTGGCATGACCGGCATGGATGGCTCCACAGGCAACGCCGCTCAGGCTGTCACCACCGGCAACAAGTAAGCACACACTTCCCCGGTGCGGCCAACTGCCAGGCCCGCGCCACAACGCCCCCGCAGCCTTGAGGTTACGGGGGCGTTTCTGCATGATGGCTGTAAAACGAAAAAACCGCCCGCTCCTGAAAAGCAGACGGCCTTGCCATTAACAAAAACCGCCGCGAAACCCTGATCTCGCGGCGGTTTTTTCTGGCGGCTAGCTGTTGTAGTCGCCCCTGTTAAACTTGAACTTTTCCGTCGCGGTCATCACGTCAAGCTCGTTGACCAGTGAATCAAGACCTTCATTCTGGCCGCGCACAGCAGCAGTGTTGGTCTTGAGTGCAGAAACCTGCCCGTCTATTCCCTGCAAGAGAGAATAGGCTTCGCGCAGTGATCCACTCTGCCCCGACGAGCCCAGGGCATTAACGTATGAATCCCACATATCCAGAGTACCAGAAGCCTGACTGAAGGCGCTTTGAATAACGTCTTCATCAATATCGGTCGATTCAGTCTGGGTGGTGCCCAGCATCATCTGGCTGATCATCGAAGCCTGCGAGGCCTGACCCGATGCAGAAGTGGGAAACGCTGAAGTTGCGACGGCATTTTCAAGGCCCAACTGTTCGGTCAGGGCCGCCTCAAAACCACTCCCCTGCGCTGATTGCGCACGGGATGTACTTGAGGTTTGGCTCTGCTGACGTAACAGCGCCTCAAGTTGATCGTTGGTAACTTTCATGTCGCCTCCAGGGTTGGCGTACTGCCGTTGCAGAAAATGTGCAAAAAACCTGCCACAACAGCACACTGCCGTAACAGACTGATTTTTCACAGCCCAGGCCAAAGCTGCGGGAAAAAATTTCCCTGCCCCTTTGCGGCGTTAGGCAAAATGTCTTGTCTATTGTGATGAAAAAAACTACCATTTAATCTAGGTGAAGGCAAAGGATAAGGCTGCAACACCATAATTACCACCCCTCTGCCAGCCCCCCATTCAGCCGGTCCGTTTATCAATCTGCCATCGAGGGGAACAGGAGTTTGCCATGAAGGAAATCAAGAAGATTCTTTGCGCGGTAGACCTTTCCGAACACAGCAAGGAAGTTGCCGAATACGCGGTGCTTCTTGCAAAGGGCCTCAAGGCCAGCGTGCTTGTTGTGTACACCGCCCCTTCCCTGAGCCAGTATGTGGGCTTCCACGTGCCGCCCAATACTATTGAAAACTTTGTGGGCGAAATTGTCACCGGCGCGGAAAAGTCCATGGAATCATTTGTGGCCGAAAACTTTGTGGGCGTCGAAGCCAAGGGGCAGGTGCTCATTGGCTATGCGGCAGAAGAAATTCTTAACCGCGCCCGCGAAGAAAAGGCTGAACTCATTGTCATGGGTACCCACGGACGCAAGGGCATCGACCGTATTCTGTTCGGTTCCGTTGCCGAAAAGGTCGTCAAGAACGCCGATATGCCCGTGCTGACGGTACGCCCCACCGAGGCGGCCGAATAGCACGCCAACCCCGACAGCGCACAGCCGCGCAACACACTGTTTTTTATCTTTTTTCAGCCAACAAGCCGTTGCAATGCAGCGGCTTGTTGGCTGAAACATATTAGTGTAAACAACCAAGCCATATTGCGCTCAAGCGCTGCCCTGAAGCTTCGCCCGCCGGGCGATACTGGTGGAGAAACCATGTCCGAGATCAGTGTGCGCCAGGAGATCATGGCCCTCAAGGCCTATGTTCCCGGCCTTTCCATTGCCGAAATCCAGGATAAGTACAACCTGCCCCAGGTCATCAAGATGGCCAGCAATGAAAACCCGCTTGGCATGCCGCCTCTGGCCCGCGAGGCCGTGGTGCGCCATGCGGCCGGGGCGTTTCGTTATCCGCAGGGGGGCAACCCCAGGCTGGCAAAGGCACTGGCCCGGCGACACGGCGTGGACGAACGCCGCGTTGTCATTGGCAACGGCTCGGACGAAATCATTGATCTGCTCATCCGCATTCTGGCAGTGCCCGGCACGCACAACATTGTGTGCTTCAACCCCTGTTTCAGCATCTACCCCATTCAGGGACGTATCTGCGGCATCGAAATACGGCGACAACCCCTTGAAAAGGATTTTTCGTTCGACTTTGCCGCACTGCTGGATCTTGTGGATGCAAACACACGCATTGTTTTTGTGACCACGCCAGACAATCCATCTGGCTACTGTCCGCCCCGCAAGGCTGTGGAAGACCTGGCCCGCGATCTGGCGCAGAAGGCCCCCGACTGCCTGCTGGTGGTGGACGAAGCCTATGTGGATTTTGCCGACGACGAAAAGGCGGCATCCATGATGGCGGACGGCATCATGCCGCACAACACGGCGTTTATGCGCACGTTTTCCAAGAGCCTTGGCCTTGCGGGCATGCGCGTGGGCTACGGCATTTTGCCCGACCACCTGGCCGATTATCTCTGGCGTGCGCGGCTGCCTTTTTCTGTCAATATTCTGGCAGAAGAAGCGGCTCTTGCTGCGCTGGAAGACCAGACATTTTATGATGCCACGCTTCAGGCCGTGCGCACTGGCCGCAAAGAGCTCTCTGACGGTTTGACCGCCCTGGGCTGCAAGGTATGGCCGAGCCAGGCAAACTTTTTGATGTTCGGCATGCCAGAGGGTGCGCCCACCGCTGCGGAATGTTTTGAGAACCTGCTCGCGCGGGGCATCATCATTCGTCCGCTCAAGAGCTACAGCCTGCCCGACCTGCTGCGCGTAAGCATTGGCAACGAGCAGGAAAACAGGGCCTTTCTTGCCGCCATGGCAGAAGTACTGGGGGCAAAGCCGGCCAAAGGCGGAGCAAAAGCATGAGCGCCAGACTGCCCGTAGTAACACTGGACGGCCCCGCAGGCGTGGGCAAGACCACCCTTGCGCGGCGCGTGGCCGAAGGCCTGGGCCTTTCCTACCTCGATACCGGTGCAATGTTTCGCTGCATGGCGCTCAAATTGGGTGCGGGTGCAGAAACCCTGCCCGAGGAAGAACTGCGCAGCCGTTGCGCGCAGTGGAAGTTTACCCTTTCGGGTTTTGGTCAGCAGTCCACCCTGTTCTGCAACGGCGAAGCCGTACGGGGCGAGGTGCGCACCGAGGCCGTGGGCATGCTTGCGGCCCGCATAGCCACCGTGCCCGTGGTACGCGAAATTCTGCGCGCCACACAGCGGGCCATTGGCGAGCAGTCGCCGCTGGTGGCCGAGGGCCGCGACATGGGAACCGTGGTTTTTCCCGAAGCACGCTTCAAGTTTTTTCTTGATGCCGCGCCAGAGGTACGAGCCATGCGTCGCCTGCACGACCTTGAAGCACGCGGGCAGAACGCCGACCTTGCAACCCTCACCGAGCAGATCCGCCAGCGCGATGCCCTTGACCGCAACCGTGCGGTGGCCCCGCTGCGCCCGGCGCAGGATTCGCTGATTATTGACACCTCGCACCTGGATATTGAAGGCGTGCTGGGCGTCATGCTGCACCACATAAATGTACATGGCGGAACGCAGAGCCTGCGCACCGCCTGATAATACCAGCCACCCATCATCTCAGGCCGGACCGTTTACACGGTTCGGCCTTTTTTTCTGCCGCCTGCCTGACCTCGTGCATCATTGCGCCGTGCGGCAAGATTTGCCTGCAGGGAAAATCCTGCCTCCAAACCGGCCCTGCCTGCCAAGGCTTTGGCACTTTGCAGGCCCACCGGGGCTTCTACGCCGCGCAAATTTTGCAATTTAGCCAATCACTGGGCTGAATTTATTGCACTCTTTTACTATTGGCACGCTCAGTGCATATAACTGGACAAGTCAGTGGCGCATACAGCGCTCGACCACAAACCAGCCTCAGTTGGGGAGGATACCATGAGCAATCAACTGGATTACGAAATCAATAAGGAATTGGGCGAGTGCTACCTTTTCATGGGTGACTTTGACAAGGCCGAAGAATACTACCGCAAGGCCGCCAGCAGCAACTCGCAGAGCGCGGCTCCCTTCCTGGGACTGGCCACTGTGGCCGTGCAGCGCTCCGACCTGGACAAGGCGCTGGTGCTGTACCAGAAGGCCGCCGCTGTGGAAGAAACCGACAAGGCTCTGTGCGGCATAGGTCTTGTGTACATGGAACAGGGCGAACACCAGCTGGCCTTTGACCACTTTGCCCTTGCCCTGAAGAAATCCAGGGAAAACATTGTGGCCCTGAACTGCCTTGTTCGCGAATCTTACCAGCTTGGCTGCGTTGAAAACGCGCTGCCCTATCTGGAAGACACCCTGAAGGCTGGCGTTGAAGCCGAGGCCGTGCGCGTTACCCTGGCTGGCTGCCTGATTTATCTGGGCCGCGCCGAAGAAGCCCGTCAGCACCTTGAAACGGTGCTGGGCGCCAACCCCACCAATATCAACGCCAAAGAACTTTTTGACACCATGGCTGCCTAAGTCTGCCGAGCAGACTGTAGCCTGTACATACTCCCCTCCCCACATGATTTTCCGGCCCCTGGCAGGTGTCGGTGGCCGGAAAATCATTCCATGAGGGAAGCCACGCGCCGCTGCCGCCATGGTTTGCCACTGGCAACCAGGCCCGGCGGCACGGAGCGACGGAAAAACCCCTGAAGCGATTCAGGGGTTTTTATGTTTGCGGCCGTATGCGCCACAATTACGGCGGCACGCCCGTGCCGCCGTCTTCAGGCCTAAAGCCTGTCGCGTATTTCATCGTAGCTTTCACGCAGTTTGACAACCTGCGGTTCGTTCAGGGCTTGCGTGCCGTAACGCGCCACTGCGCACATGAACAGCAGGGCTTCTTCTGCATCAGACATGCTGTTGCAGACGATGTCGTAGTATTCGGTCTTGTTGGCGGGGTCTATTTTTTTGGCGCTTTCTGCCGCCTGCCGAAAGGTTTTGATAAAGACCTCGCACCGCTCGTGGCGGTGTATACGCCGCCCAAAAACCGGCAGCAGCGGTGTTTCGGTCAAGGTTCCGGCAAGCACCCCTTCCACTTCTCTGACCAGCGCCTGCCCGGCCTCTGAGCTTCGCGCGTTGAGCGCGGGCACGTCACACAGGCATTCGCGCACCACCAAGCGTACATCAGCTATGGTAAGCCGGTGCTCTCGCGATTTTTTCAGTTCTTCCATCAACAGAAGAAACATGCGCTCCCGGTGGTACACCTGAGCGGCTTTTTTCTGTTTTTGCAGTTCCTTGCGCTGCTCGCGCATTTCGTCGTTCTGCATCTTGACTGTCACGATGATGCCCGCAAAGGCCAGACCGGAAAACAGCGTGTTGAGCACGCCAAACGAATCGCCAAACGTACCCGATTTGCTGAAATCATTCACAGTAAGAACAAGCATCAGGGCCGATGCGGCCCAGATAATTGTGACCAGCAGGGCTGCCTTGAGAAACAGCGACCACGTAACCCTGTCGGGTGTGGATTCTGCCCCGTTGGCATGACCATGCGACCCGTTGGCCGAATTCATTTTTTCGCTGTCAGCATCCTTAGCGCGCGGAGAGCGTGCCGCCATATGTAATCCTCCATGGTGACTGCGGCGTATGGTAGCGCCACAACCACAACATAGCCTCAAGCCCCGGCCTGCGCAAACCGGGGGCACAGGTCGGACGCGTTTGCCCCGGGCGCAGCCAGAGATGTTGACGAGCCAGACAGCAGCAGATAAGTGAATATGCTCCTGTGCAACCTCTTCCGGCCTGCCAAGCGCCTGCCCTTGCGACCGCCCACGGATTCCATCATGCAGATTCCTGTTCCTGTGAGTACTGTAGGATTACTGTTCTGCTCCAATCTTTTTATGACCTTTGCATGGTACGGCCACCTGCGGTACAGAAGCACGGCCCTGCCCATTGTTATCATCGCAAGCTGGGCCATTGCTTTCTTTGAATACGTCTTGCAGGTTCCTGCCAACAGGATAGGCTACGGCTATTTTTCTGCCGCAGAACTGAAAACCATTCAGGAAGTTATTTCGCTGACCGTCTTCATGGGGTTTTCGGCGTTCTGGCTGCATGAACCGCTGAAATGGAACCATCTGGTGGGCTTTGGGCTTATCGTGTTTGCAGCATGGGTTATATTCAAGGAGTGGTAGCGCGATGGATCTTGATTTCAGCCTGCTCACCTACGCCGTCGGCCTGGCTGCCGCATTTGGCGGCGGATTCATAGATTCCATTGCTGGCGGCGGCGGCCTTGTGACCATGCCCGCCCTGCTGCTCTGCGGCGTACCGCCGCACCAGTCGCTCGGCACCAACAAGGTCAGCGCCTGCCTTGGAACCTGTGTGGCCCTTGGCAACTTTGCGCGCAGTAACCTGGTGTTGTGGCGTGTGGCGCTCGCGGGCATCGTTTTTTCGCTTCTGGGATCATGGGCGGGCTCACGTCTGGCCCTGCTGCTTGACGCGGCGGTGCTGGGCAAAGTGCTGGTTGCCCTGCTGCCCATTGGCATGTGCGCCACACTGCTGCCGAAAAAGGAACACAAGCAAACGCCCCTGCCGCACTCCGGCCCGCGCTTCTGGATTCCCGTTGCCTTTGTCTGCCTTGTGATGGGCGGATACGACGGCTTTTTTGGCCCCGGTACCGGCAGCTTTCTGATTCTTGCCTTTCACTGGTTTTTGCGCATGGGACTTATGGAAGCATCGGCCACATCCAAGGTGCTCAACCTTGCCTCAAACTTTGCGGGAGCGGTTGTTTTCATCCTTAACGGCGTTGTGGTGTGGAGCCTGGCCCTGCCCATGGCGGCGGCCTGCTGTCTCGGCAACTGGCTGGGCAGCCGCATGGCCATACGCATCGGGCCCGCGGCGGTGCGCCGGTTTTTGACCGTATCGCTCAGTCTGCTGCTGGTTACCCTGGTGTGGCAGTATTTTCTCGCACCTACCCTGCGCTAGGTTGCGGTCCTCACACCCTTTCCATAAAAGCGAACTCCCCGGAATGTAACATTCCGGGGAGTTTTTATGTATTGGGCAGTTGCGGGTTAGCCGCGCTTCATTTCTGCAATCAGCTCACTCATGCGCTCTGCCTGACGGGCCAGCTCATTCACGGCGCGAGTGGCCTCGCCCATGGCCTGTGCCGTCTGTCCAGACATTTCGTTGACGCGCACGATAGACTCGTTGATCTCTTCGCTGGCTGCCGACTGCTGTTCACTGGCCGTGGCAATGGCGCGCACCTGATCGGCCGAGGCCTCGACCTTGCTCACAATTTCCTGCAAGGCATCACCAGACTGTTGAGCCAGATCGGTGGCGGTTTCAACCTCGACGAGGGCCTTTTCCATGGCCTGCACGCTCTGCCCCGCGCTGCCCTGAATGGCTGCAATGGCATTGCCCACATCGTTGGTGGAGGCCATGGTCTTTTCGGCCAGCTTGCGCACCTCGTCGGCCACCACGGCAAACCCGCGCCCGGCTTCACCAGCGCGTGCGGCCTCGATGGCAGCGTTGAGGGCCAGCAGGTTGGTCTGGTCGGCGATGTCCGAGATCACGTTCATGATCTGGGTAATTGCCTGTGCATGCTGGTTGAGCGTGGCCATGTCGTTTTTGAGCGCCATGGAAACCTTGTGCACCTGACCGATGCTCTGCAGGGATTTTTTCACTATGCCTGCGCCGCTTTCTGCATTGGCGCGGGTTTCGGCAGAAACGGCCGAGGCAGAAGAAGCATTGCGGGCCACTTCCTGCACTGTGGCGTTCATTTCATTCATGGCGGTGGCGGCTTCGGCCAGACGCTGTGAAGATTCCAGGGCGCTCCTGTCCGACTGCTCGATCTGCGCCGCAAGCTCGGTCGATGCGGCAGAAATGACGCTCACCACTTCTTCCAGCTGGCCAGCGGCGGCAAGCATGCCTTCACGCTTGGCGCTTTCGGCCTGACGGGCGGCTTCTTCCGCTCTGGCGGTGGCTTTTTCCGCTTCTTCTGTGGCCTGCTGGGCGGCCTGTGTTTTGTTCTCGCTTTCGTTCAGCAGATGCCGGATGCTCTCAACCATGCGGCGCATGCCCGCCGCAAGCGTGCTGAACTCATCTCCACGCTTTTCGGCAGCGTCAAACAGGGCGCGTTCCTTGTCATTGGTTTGCAGACGCCCGCCAGCAACAGCCTCGGCCACGCCAGAGATGCCACCAAGCATGCGCACAATGCCATGTGCGGAAATAAAAATCATGGTTCCCACAATAAGAGCGCAAACCAGGGTGAGCAGGCTGGCGTTGGTCAGCAGATCACTGATAGGCTTGAATATTTCGCCCCGGTCAAACTCCACGCAAATGATCCAGCCTTCGTGGGGCAGCGCCTTGTAATACAGGCCCTTACTTTCACCCTTGTCATTCACAAAACGGGTGCGGCCATCCTTTTCCTTGAGCAGCTGCGCCACCTGGGGCAGCTTGCTGTCGTCACGACCAAGTGTAGAGCTGTCTGGATGCAGAACAACGTGCCCGCTCATGTCGTACACATACACCAGGCCCTTTTGGCCAACCTTGATCTTGTCGGTGGTATTTTTGCTCAGAAGCTTGTTGTCTATGCCTGCTACGAGTACTGCCACTGTTTTGTTGTTCAGTATCAGAGGCATGGAAATAATGGTGGCGAGCTTGCCGGTAGTCGGGCTTTTGAGACCCACTACGCTGGGTTGGCCATCCTTGCTTTTCTGAAAATATTCGCGGTCAGAAAAATCGTCGCCGATGAACTTGCTTGGGCCTTGCTGGTCTTCCAGACGGTGCCCAAGAACCTTGCCGTCAACAGCGATTATTCCTGCATGGTAGACGGTCTCATTGCTGGTTACAAAGGATTCGAGGGCACGGTCTGATCTGGCGAACAGCGAACCTTCAAATGCCTCTTGTCTGCCCTGCGCGTAGGCCTCTACCTGATCCTTGATGCGCTGGTTTTCGGTCATGGTTTTCAGGCCCTGTTCAAGCCCGCTAAAAACAGCGTCCAGGCCAATGCTCTGACATTCGAGCAGTGCGCCCATGTCGGTAGCAATCTGCTCCCGCAGCATTTCTTCGGACATCTTGTAGCAAACCCCGGCCACAAGCATAAGCCCGACAATAGCGGGAGTCAGGATGGACAATCCCATCCTGGCTAGCAATCCAATTTTCATCACAACCCCTTTTGTGCGGCGTCAACGCACGTATGCTCTAAAGCTCTTCCCCTTTTGAAAATATAAACAACTTCAGCAGGCTCTGCGGACTCTACTGATCCGCCTACTTTATCGGCAGACATTCAGACTTCTATATATCAATTATACTTATTTTCACAAGTCATTAATAGAAAGATACTAGGAATACTTATCATATGATTTCAGTATGGTGTGCCCATTCCATGCCCATCAGCGCTTCTGATATCAGATATCCATGCAAAAAGATGTACGATTCGATGCCATTATGGAACCCCATACAAATCCGTATACATGAATATGCAGCCCTTATGACTTTGCGGCGGGATCATTTAAATCTGGCAGAGCTCCGCCTGCCACGGCCCACAAATACAGGCTGGCCACAGAACCATAGGGGCTGAAACGACGCCGGTACATCTCAAACCGCTCGCGGCTCACAACCTTGTGACGGTAGACCATGCGCAGGCCCCTGATAATGGCCAGATCACCAAAACTGAAAACATCTGGACGCTGAAGAGAAAAAAGCATGAGCATTTCCGCCGTCCAGACCCCAACCCCATCAAGTTTGCACAGCGCCATACTTACGCTCCCGTCGTCCATGTGCCGCAGGGTCTCCACATCCAGCTCGCCCTGCAACACCTTGCGGGCAGCACCCTTCATGTAGCCCACCTTGCGGAAGGAAAGCCCCAGCCGCTGCAGGGCTTCTGTCTCCATGCCGTCCACGGTAGCGGGGGTAACCCGGCCAAGGGCCTGCACCAGACGCCCCCAGATCGTTTGTTGAGCCTTGGTGGCTATCTGCTGCCCCACTATGGAGTGCATGAGGGCATCAAACAGGTCTGGTCGAACCTCGCGCCTGATGGGGCCGATGCGCTCAATCACGCTGGCCAGGCGCTTGTCCTTGCGGGCAAGGTAGTCGGTTTCCTTAGCTCCGTAGGCAAAATACTGGGGCATGAGGCCTCCTTCACAAAAGATTCAGCTGTAACCCTAGCGCAGAGCTGGCAATAAAAAAAGCCGCTGACGCGGCGTGGCAGACATAAAAAACGGCGCGAAACCCAAAGGATTTCGCGCCGCAAAGTGGTGCAGTAAGGACTAGTTCTTGAGGCTGTGGATGGGGGCAGGAATGCGCCCGCCAAGCCCGATGAAGTCGGTCGCATCGCCCTTGGGCACGGCCATAATGGCCGCCTTGCCCAGCAGGCCGCCAAAAGAAACCTCTTCGCCCACGCCCTTGCCGGGAACGGGAATGAGGCGCACGGCCGTGGTCTTGGTATTGATGACGCCAATGGCCATTTCGTCGGCAATGATGCCAGAGATGGTCGAAGCGGGCGTATCGCCGGGAATGGCTATCATGTCCAGGCCCACGGAGCACACGCTGGTCATGGCTTCGAGCTTTTCAAGGCTGAGCAGACCAGAGGTGGCGGCAGCCTCGATGCTGGAGTCTTCCGACACCGGAATGAACGCGCCGGAAAGGCCGCCCACAGAGGAAGAAGCAAAGGCACCGCCCTTCTTGACGGCATCGTTCAGCATGGCCAGCACGGCCGTAGTGCCGGGTGCGCCGATGCTCGAAAGGCCCATGCTCTGGAAAATTTCGCCCACAGAGTCGCCAACCGCGGGGGTGGGTGCCAGCGAGAGGTCGGCCACGCCAAAGGGCAGACCCAGACGGGTGGCAACTTCGGTACCGATCATTTCGCCCACGCGCGTAACCTTGTAGGCGGTACGCTTGATCACTTCGGCCATGTCCAGCAGGGTCAGAGGGCCGCCCTTGCCGTTGTGACCAGCCTCGCGGGCGCGGTCCAGGGCTTTTTTGACCACACCGGGGCCGGAAACGCCCACGTTGATGACCACATCGGGCTCGCCAACGCCAAGATAGGCGCCAGCCATGAAAGGAACATCCTGCGGAATGTTGGCAAAAACTACCAGCTTGGCGCAGCCAAGACCGCCACGGTCGGCGGTGGCATCGGCAACCTTGAGGATCTGCTGACCCATCAGGGCCACGGCGTCCATGTTGATGCCGCTGCGCGACGAGGCAACGTTGATGGAGGAGCAGATGCGGTCGGTTTCGGCCAGAGCCTGGGGCAATGCTTCAATAAGGGCGCGGTCGCCGTTGGCAAAGCCCTTTTCGACCAGGGCAGAAAAACCGCCCAGAAAATCGACGCCCGCTTCCTTGGCGGCTTCGTCAAGGGCCTTGCACACGCGCACCATGCCGTCGGGACCAAAGGGAGCGCCCACCACGGCAATGGGGCTGACGCTGATGCGCTTGTTCACCACGGGGATGCCGTACTTGTCGCCCACTTCGTTGCAGACGCGCACGAGCTGCGAGGCGTAACGGTTCAGCTTGGCCTTGACGTTGGCGGTAAAAAGCTCGAGGTCGTGGCTTACGCAGTCAAACAGGCTCACGCCGAGGGTGACGGTGCGCACGTCAAGATGCTCGTTGCGGAGCATGTTCAACGTGCTGATAACTTCGCGTTCTGAAAGCATGGAGGTCTTCCTGTATTTTCGGTCAGCTGCGGTCGCATGGCTGCGCTGTCCGGAAGGCGGTTTGTTCCCCGGCGCAATGACTGCGGCCAGGAATTGTGCATCTGGTCAAACCCGGTACGGCTGGTGCTCGACCCAACCGGGCTGTTGCCGCTGCGGCACATCGGTTCCGCGTTGCGCTGGTTGGTGCTGCCGCTACGGTATGTTCCTAAAAGGAATTGACCCGGTGCACGGCCTCAAAAATGTCGCGGTGCTGGGCGCTCACGCGCAGGCCGCTCTTCTGGCCTTCGCAATCAAGTTCGCGGCGCAAACGGCCCATGTCAACGCTGTTGGGAACCATGACCTCAAAAACAAAAAGCGCATGGTTGGTGCCACCCTCGCCCAGAATGGCCTTGAGGCTTTCGATGTTGACGCCGTGGCGCGCAAAAACGCGGCTCATGGCGGCGATCAGGCCGGGCTTGTCCGGGCCGTCTGCGGTAACCACAAAGGGTTCGCAGTGCAGGTCTGTGCCCCACTGGCCCTTGATGGCGGGGCGCACCAGAACGGAAAGATCCACCTTGGAGGCTTCAAGACCGGCGCTCAGCTTGGCGCGCAGACTTTCGGCATCGGTTTCGGGGGCGGCAACCACAAATATGGCCGCAAATTCGCCAGAAAGAATCGTCTGGGTCACTTCCTCGATGTTGCAGCCGCTTTCTTCAAGAATTCGGCTTACAGAGGCCACCACACCGGGGCAGTCGCGCCCCAGAAAGGAGGCTGTAAATTTTTGCATGACACTGTCCTTGAAAAAGCCACCAGCAGAATACTGGCGGCGGTTGTATCGTGTAAAAGAATTTTATACACGCAAACAGGGCAAAACTTCAAGTGGGCGAAGGAGCAGAATTTGCGCCTGCACTGCGCCTCTGCGGCCAAATAATTGAGATACCTGGGTGGGGTAATTTCTGCATTCAGCAAAGAAATGCTCTACGCGTATCTGCAACAGGCCATGTACGTGGCATGAGAGGCAATCTTGACGCCTATGCGCTAATGGCATACCGTAACGCTCCTTTCAGGTATGGGCCATTCAGGAGTCGTTAAGTGGATAATCGGGAAAAGAAAAACAGCAAGCCTGCCGTCAAGTTGGGTACAAAGTCGCAGCATGCGGGCTATTTTATGCCCATGCTGGAAAGTTTCGCCGCGCGCGAAGGTCTCAACGAAGTTGTAAAAAACCGCGTTGTCAAATCGTGCGATCTTTTGGACGCGGGCGTACCGCTTTTTCCCAACGACTTCCGCAAGGAACACGACGTCGCCTGGGTGCTGGACAAATTTGGCGAGCTTGAAGGCGAAGCCCTGGACAGCCAGGAAGACGTCTTCGCCATCGCGGGCCGCATAGTCTCCCTGCGTTCGTTCGGCAAGGTGGCCTTCTTCCATATTATGGACCAGAGTGGCCGCATCCAGTGCTATGCCTCGCGCGAGCACATGGACGAAGCCGGCTACATGGTGGTCAAAAAGCTCGATATCGGCGACATCGTGGGCGTTTCAGGCCACCTGTTCCGCACCAAGACGGGCGAACTCACCATTGCCTGCTGCAAAATCAAGCTAATTACGCGCTCCATGCGCCCCCTGCCCGAAAAATACCACGGGCTTACAGACATGGAAACGCGCTACCGCCAGCGCTACGTTGACCTTATCGTCACGCCCCGCGCGCGCGAAATTTTCTTTAAGCGCAGCCTGATCGTGCGCGAGTTTCGCCGTTTTATGGAAGACCACGGATTCATGGAAGTGGAAACACCCATGATGCAGCCCCTTGCGGGCGGCGCTGCGGCCAAGCCCTTTAAAACGCACCACAACGCGCTTGATCTGCCCCTGTTTTTGCGCATTGCGCCAGAGCTGTACCTCAAGCGCCTGCTTGTGGGCGGCTTTGAAAAGGTGTTTGAGCTCAACCGCAACTTCCGCAACGAAGGTATCGACACGCGCCACAACCCTGAATTCACCATGTGTGAATTTTACTGGGCCTACGCCACGTTTGAAGACCTCATGGACTTTACGGAACAGCTTTTTGCCCACATTGCCATGGCTGCCTGCGGCACCACCGTTGTGCCTTATCAGGGCGAGATGATTGACCTCACGCCCGGCAAGTGGACACGACTCAGCTTTTACGATTCGCTTACTCAGATCGGTGGGCACTCGCCGGAATTTTATAATGACTATGGCAAGGTCAAGGCCTACATCCGCTCGCGCGGTGAAAAGGCCGCCGACAGCGAAAGCCTGCAAAAGCTGCACGCCAAACTTTTTGATCTGGATGTGGAAGGCAAGCTTGTTCAGCCCCATTTTATTTATCACTACCCCACGGAAATTTCGCCGCTCTCGCGCCGTAACGACGAGCACCCCGAACTGACCGACCGCTTTGAGCTGTTTATGACGGGTCGCGAACTTTCCAATGCTTTTTCTGAGCTCAACGACCCTGTTGACCAGCGTCTGCGCTTTGAAGACCAGGTGCGTGAACGCGATGCTGGCGACGACGAAGCCCACAGCATGGACCAGGACTACCTGCGCGCCCTCGAATACGGCATGCCCCCGGCAGCAGGCCAGGGCATTGGCATCGACCGACTGGTGATGCTGCTGACCGACTGCGCTTCCATCCGCGAGGTCATTCTCTTCCCGCTGTTGCGGCCTGAGGTATAGCCACAGTCGGCAATATACAGCCACCCGCGAGTTACAATAACACAAGAAGCGCTGCCCTGGGGCAGCGCTTCTTTTTTTAAACAGCAACTATGATTTAAATTGCACGCACATTCAAATCAACACACATAGTTATGGCGTATCAAGGTTTATATTTTACGCTATTGCAAACAACATAACTTTATTTCAATATATATTTCTCACAAATCTAGCATATATTTAATTTTAAGCAGTTGTATTTTTAAATTATCAACAAAAAACTACAAAAATCTATTTACTATTTTGGATTAAGTATTCCTTACAAGCCAGCAGATTTCATAATCCAACAATTTCCGGTTGCATTTTTACACTACCTTGTTAAACAAAAATTTCTTTGCGATATGTAAAAAAACACCTAACATTAAAACAAATTCTGCCAAATGGCATATACTGTTACCAGCTTTTGCCGATAACACTACATGACCTGATAAGAATAAATAATACTTAGCTTACTTTAACGCTCTGATCGCATTGGAACATGGGGAACGCGAGGAGGTCTTTATGAAATTGGGGCTGCTGAGCAAAATGCTGCTGTCTATTCTGACTCCGGCAATTGCGGGCCTGCTGCTTGTGGCGGGCGTAAGCTACAAAATGTCTGAAGACATTCTGAGTGACCAGATAGTCAGCGATGCCAAGGCCCTCTTGCGTTGCCAAACCATTGGTCTGAACGCCATGCTAAACGTAATGGAAGAATCACTTTCCATGGTTGCCGCAGACAACCGGGTGCTTCTCTACCTTGATGCAGTCAACGACAAGATGCCCGAAGTCATGACGCGCACCCTTTTTGCAGATGCAGATGCCGCACTGAACAGCTTTGTGACGCTCAACTCAAAGTTTGAATTTTGCGGAATTGCAGGCCTTGAAGGCAAGGCCATAGCCCATCACCTTGCTGGAGAAAAAGGCCCCAGCAAATCAGTTGGGGTAAGCTTTACCGACCGCTTGTATTTTCAGCGCGGCATGCAGGGCCAAAAAACTGTTGTTGGCGTTGTGAGCAAAACTACTGGTAAAATTGCCACCATCATGGGCCTGCCCATCATACGAAACGGCAAACCTGCGGGCATAGTATGGTCTGGCGTTGACAACGAAGACATGGCCAAAACAACCACAAACCAGATTGATTTTGGCGCGCGCGGCGGTATATACGCCTACGACACCAAGGGTATAGTTATGCTGCACCGCGACCTCAAGGCCTTTGGCCGCGACGACAGCAAAAAGCCCTACATGGTCGAGGTGCTCAAAAACCCAGAGGGCATCGTCCACTTTGTTGGCGAAGACGGCCGCAATAAAACCATTTTTTACAAATCCATGCCCGAAGTGGGCTGGGTGCTTTGCCTCGAGATGGACCGGGACGAAGTGTATACAGCAACACGCGTGATGCTTGGCAACTCAATGATGCTGACCCTTGCCAGCGCACTGATTGTTGGGCTGATCATCATTCTTGCCGCACGTGCCATTGCACGGCTGCTCAGGGGCATTTCGGGCATAGCCGGAGCAGTGGCCGAGGGCCGCCTTGAGGCCAATGCCAGCGAAAAAGCGCTGCTGGACGCGGCCACCAAGCGCCACGACGAATTCAGCACGCTGGCCGCTGGCATGGAAAACATGATTGGCAACATCAAAAATCTGCTGGCCGAAAGCGAACAGAAAGCCAGAGACGCACAACAGGCGACCGAAGAGGCCCAAATTGCCACAACCCGTGCGGAAGAAGCGGCCCACAAGGCAGAAATCGCCAAGCGCGAAGGCATGCTGGCCGCTGCCGGGCAACTGGAAGAAGTAGTGGCCATCATTTCCACCGCCTCCAGCCAGCTGGCTTCACAGATTGCGCAGTCTGACGAAATTGCTGTCCAGTCGGCCCAACGCCTTGCCGAGGCAGCAACAGCCATGAATGAAATGAACTCCACCGTGCAGGAAGTGGCCCGCAACGCCTCGGCGGCATCTTCGGTTTCTGCAGAGACGCGCAGTAACGCTGAAAGCGGCGCAGGTATTGTTGAAAACGCCCTCAAGAGCATCGGGCAGGTACAAACCGTTTCGCTGGCTCTCAAGGACGACATGACCCGACTGAACCAGCATGCTCAGGCTATCACCCAGATCATGAACGTGATTTCGGACATCGCCGACCAGACCAACCTGCTTGCTCTCAACGCCGCCATTGAGGCTGCACGCGCAGGTGATGCGGGTCGCGGTTTTGCCGTGGTGGCCGACGAGGTACGCAAGCTGGCCGAAAAGACCATGGCTTCCACCCACGATGTGGGCAACGCCATTGCGGCGATTCAGCAAAGTGCGGCACAGAGCGTCGCCGCCATGGACAATGCCCTTGTGGAGGTCAACACCGCCACGGAGTTTGCGAGCCAGTCGGGCGCGGCCCTGAGGGATATTGTGAACAATGTGGAGGCCACCGCCGATCAGGTCAGCGCCATTGCCACGGCCAGTGAACAGCAGTCTGCCGCAAGCGAAGAGATCAACCACTCCATCGTGCAGGTAAACGCCATGTCAGGGCAAACGGCCCAGGCCATGGGCGAAGCCACAAAGGCCGTAGCCGATCTCGCCCAGCAGGCACGCCGACTTAGCGAACTCATTAACGCCATGAAGCACAGTTAGCCTGACGACGGCAGGCGCGCCCAAGCTCGCCGGTTGCCACGAGAACTGACTGAAAAACCGTCCCCCGGCAGGTTCCCCGAACCGCCGGGGGATTTTGCAAACAAAGCAGCCTCATGCCCAGCACACCGCCACCAGCACACACAAATCTGCACGCAATTTTGCCGCGGTTTTTCTGCCAGTTGCGCTCATGGACAATGCTGGCAGTACGTTGGACATCCCCCCCGCCGTTTCATACGCCAATCGGGCTGACAGAGGGCAGCTGCACCCTCGGTGGTGGCAAGGGCGGGCTCAGACAAATGCCGCAATATCTAAAATATCTCTTGAATATCCGGGCAAGGTGGGACAATATGCGGCAAATGTCATTCGAACTATTTGTCGCCCTGCGCTACCTCTTTTCGAGGCGAAAGCAGACATTCATTTACATCATATCCATCATGTCCATTCTGGGCGTGGCTATTGGCGTTGGCGCGCTGGTAGTGGTGCTTGGCGTATACAACGGCCTCACCACCGACATGCGCGACAAAATTCTGGGGGCCAATGCCCATGCCATTGTCATGTCCTATATTCCTTCGGCCTTTGAGAACCGCAGCGATCTGCTTGACCGCGTGCGTTCTGTCAAAGGAGTGACCGGAGCAACCCCCTTCATCTACACCGAGGTCATGCTCTCTGCCGGTGGCGGGGTTAAGGGCGTAGTGTTGCGCGGTATCGACCCGCAGTCGGCTCCTGCCGTGCTCTCCATGCTGCGCCAGATGCGCACGGGTACTGCCGCAGACCTTGAACGCGAAGGCACACCGGGGCTCATTATTGGCGAGGAGCTCGCCAAGCGTCTGGGCCTTGGCATGGGTAGCCGCGTCAATCTGCTCTCGCCATCCGGGCAAAAAACCACTTCGGGCTACGCTCCGCGCGTGCGCCCTTTTGAGGTGGTGGGCATTTTCAAAACCGGCATGTTCGAGTACGATTCGTCGCTGGGCTTTGTTACCCTTGGCGCCGCACGCGATGTACTGGGTCTGCCCGAAAACTACCTTTCCGGCGTGGAGCTGACGGTAGACGACGTATACAAGGCCGACAAGATTTCGGCCCTTGTTTCTACCGAACTGGGCTCGCCCTTTTATGTGCGCTCGTGGATGGAAATGAACGCCAACCTCTTTGCGGCGCTCAAGCTCGAAAAGATCGGCATGTTCATTCTGCTGGCCATGGTGGTGCTGATTGGTTCATTCTCCATTGTCACAACCCTGGTCATGCTGGTCATGGAAAAAACGCGCGACATTGCCATCATGATGTCCATGGGCGCAACCAGCAGCATGATACGGCGTATTTTCATGTTTCAGGGAACCATTATCGGCGTTATTGGCACGCTGCTTGGCTATGTGCTGGGCCTTTCGCTCGGCTGGCTGCTCAAGCGCTACCAGTTCATCAAACTGCCCGAAAATGTCTATACACTGGATCATTTGCCCATTATCATCAGCCTCTCCGATGTGCTGATCATTGGAGCCAGCGCCATGCTGCTGTGCTTTCTGGCCACCCTTTACCCGGCCCGCCAGGCCTCGCGCCTGCAACCGGCAGAAGCCCTGCGCTACGAATAGCCATGTCAGCACTCTACACTTTTTCAAATGTGGGCAAAAAATTTGCCACGGCCAGCGAAGATATCGAGATTATCAAGGATATCAGCCTGGTTGTGGAAGAAGGCGAGATGCTCGCCATAGTCGGACAGTCCGGTTCCGGCAAGAGCACCCTCTTGCATCTTATGGGTGCTCTTGATACTCCAAGTTCGGGCGAGATATGTTTTGAAGGGCGCAACATGGCGCTCATGAGCGCTGACCAGAAAGCGGCTTTTCGCAACAAAACTCTGGGCTTCGTTTTTCAATTTCATCATCTGCTGCCGGAATTTTCTGCTCTGGAAAACGTGGCAATGCCGGCTATAATCGGCGGTGCGAGCCAACGCTCTGTCATGACCCGTGCGCGAGAAATGCTTGATCGCGTGGGCCTTTCGGCGCGTATGGACAGCAAGATTGCCACACTCTCGGGCGGTGAACGCCAGCGGGTTGCCATTGCACGCGCGGTTTTTATGCGACCGCGCGTTCTGTTGGCTGATGAACCCACCGGCAATCTGGATGAAGTTACCGGAGCGCAGGTGGGCGAACTGATGAACGAACTCAACCGTGAATTGGGCATGACCCTCGTAGTGGTTACACACAACCGAGAGCTGGCCGCAGGTATGGGCAGAACCCTGGAACTGAAAGCGGGGACCTTGTATGAGAAGAATTTTGAATAACGTGCTGTGCAAAGCTCTGTGCCTTGCCCTGCTGGCCTGCGCCACCCTGGCGCTTTCGGGTGGAGCCATGGCGGCGGAAGGCCCCCTTGTGCTTGTTTTGCCCTTTCAGGTGAATGCCGGGCCAGAACTGCCCAACGCTTCACAAGATCTGCCGCAGATGATCGCCGATCAGCTGGGGCAGAACGGCATGCGTGCCGTGCCCATGGCTACGGCGCGCCAGTTGCAGCGCAGCAGTGGTGAAACACTGGATATTGCCACCGCGCGCGAGCTTGGCCGCAAGGCCGGTGCCCGCCTGGTCATTTACGGCAAGTTTAACCAGCTTGGTCAGGGCTTCTCCATGGACACGCGCATTGTGCCTGTCTACTCTGGTGATGCCGTACCTGCTGGCTTTGAGCGCAATTCGCTCACTGCCCTGAGCGAATGTACCTCCGCCCTTGCCAAGCGCGCCTCCGAGGTTGCCAACCCCGCCACTGCTGCAGAGGCGACTCCCAAGAAGCCCGACGGTCCCGCCACTCTGGTTCCCATGGGTACGCCCACTTCTGCCCACGGCGGCCTGGCCGACGTGCAGGTGCGCGGCATGAAGGTGCTTGATCCCGATACCGTGCTCATGCGTCTTACCATCCGCAAGGGCGACACCCCCGATGCCACGGCCATCAACGAAGAAGTCAAACGCATCTGGGATATGGGCTATTTCAGCGACGTTCAGGCTACCCTTGAAGGCAACGTGCTTGTCTTCACTGTGGTGGAAAAGCCCCGTATCGACAATATCGTGATTGAAGGCTCGGACAAGGTCAGCAAGGACGACGTGCTTGCTGCCATGGGCACAAAAAGCGGTAGCGTTCTGAACGAACAGGTGCTCTCGGACGACCTGCAGAAGGTCACCGAACTGTACCACAAAGAAGGCTTCTACCTTGCCAAGGTGAACTACCGCCTCGAAGACCGCCAGGGTGGTCGTGGTGCGGTACTTGTGCTCAGCGTCAAGGAAGGCAACAAGCTTTACATCAAGGATGTCAAGATCGAGGGCATTTCCAAGCTCGACCGTGGCGACCTTGACAAATACATGGCCCTCAAGCCACGCGGCATTTTCTCGTGGCTGACCGGCACGGGCGTGCTCAAGGACGAATACCTCGAACGCGACACCAACGCCATCGCCGCCTACGGTCTTAACGAAGGCTACGTTGACATTCAGGTGGCAGCGCCCACTGTTGATTACCGTGATGACGGTATCTACATCACCTTCAACGTGCATGAAGGCCCGCGCTACAATGTGCGCGACGTGGTCTTTGCCGGTGATGTTATCGACAGCGAAGACAAGATGCTTGAAGTTGTCCAGATGGACGACTGGAAGCAGTCCGACAAGCATTTTTCGCTCACCGTCATGCAGGAAGATTCCAAGCGCCTGACCGACTATTATGCCGACTACGGCTATGCCTTTGCCGAAGTGGACACCAAGGTGGTCAAGGCTGACGACGGCAGCGATCAGGTGGATGTGGGCTACATCGTCACCAAGAAGCAGAAGGTCTTCATTCGCCGCCTTTCTGTTGAAGGCAACAACAAGACCCGCGACAACGTCATCCTGCGCGAAATGCGTCTGGGCGACGGCGACATGTACGAAGGCGCCAAACTGCGCCGCTCCAACGAGCGCCTCAACCGCCTGCGCTTCTTCTCTGCTGTGGACATGGAGTTGATCCCCACTGACAAGGAAGACGAAGTCGACCTGAAGGTGAAGGTCAAGGAAACCAACACCGGCGCTATCATGGGCGGTATCGGTTATTCCTCATACTATGACGTGGGCGTAACTGCCTCCATCATGGAACGCAATCTCTTTGGTCGCGGCTACTGGCTGCAGCTGCAGGGCTTCTTCTCCTGGCGTCGCACATCGGGCGTGCTGTCCTTTACCAACCCGCGCCTGTACGACACCGAGCTTTCTATCGGTAACGACCTGTACTACACCCACGATTACTGGGATAACTTTACCAAGGACACCGTGGGCGACACCATCCGCCTTTCGTACCCCCTTGGTGAATTCACCAGCATTGGCGGCGGTTACCGCCTTGAACGCTACACCCTCTATGATGTGGACGACAACTCTTCGCCCTATATCCGCGATTACAAGGGTGTCAACTGGACAAGCGCCATTTCGGGCCGTATCCTTCGTGATACGACTGACTCAAAGGAACGTCCCACCAAGGGTACCATTGCCCGTCTGTGGGGTGAATACGGCGGCGGCGGCCTTGGCGGTACCGACAACTTTATCAAGACTGTAGCCGACTGGCAGGGCTTCTGGTCCTTCAACCCGCAGAACACCGTGCATGTGCGTGGCCGTCTCGGTGGCGTGTTCCAGAATACCGACTCCAAGGTGCCTGTGTTCGAACGCTTCTGGGTTGGTGGCATGGATACCATCCGCGGCTATTCGTTCTCCGACCTTTCGCCCCGCGACTACAAGTACAACGGCGACCAGATCGGTGGCGACCGCATGGGCGTTGCCAACTTTGAATACATCTGGACCTTCCAGAAGGATCTGGGCCTTGCCCTGGTTCCCTTCTTTGATGCCGGCTACAACATTGACAGCAAGACCATGGGCGGCAAGCTCGACAAGTACATCGTGTGCTCCACAGGTCTTGAACTGCGCTGGCGTTCGCCCATGGGCGACCTGCGTATCGCCTACGGTATTCCGCTTGTGCAGGACTACGACAAAGAACGTGAATCCGGTCGCGTAGAATTCAGTATGGGCCAGTTCTTCTAGTACTTGGCTCAAAGCCGCTGCGGCGGTTCATATTCGGCGCGCCGGAAGCACAGTTGATGTGCATCCGGCGCGCTGCCTGTTTACTGGCAAAGGTTTAAACGCATGTGCATGAGCCGCTGCGTATCTGTGGCATGCAATATGCTAAACATTCACCGTCAGCATCATTAGACGTCAAATTATTGTCACAACCAGGCAAAAGGAAATACCGTGGCCGGAAAATCACCCCAGCCCAAGGCTTCCGAAAAAGTTGGCAGCAACAACATGCGCAGGCTTGCACCTCCGCTTGCCTTTCTTGCTGCCCTGTGCCTGATGGTGGTGTGTTTTTACGATTCCGGCTACACATCGCTGCCCCCCACGGGCAAGCGTTATGATCTGGCAAAGGCCAGCATTGATACACTGCGACAGGATGAAAAGCGCTCCGGGCAACGTGAACCATGGGAGAATCTGGCGGCGGAATTCCGCGCCATATACGATGCCGACCCCGGCTGGCCCAACCGCCCTGCCGCCTTGTTCCGTGCAGCAGAAAGCCTTGAGGAACTGGCCCGTCGCTCTTTTGCCAAAGCCGACGCCAAGAAGGCCATTGAATGTTACGAGGCCGTTGCCCAGCGCCATGCAGACAGCCGCCTTGCCGACGACGCCCTGTTCCGTGCTGCCAAGCTGCGCGCCGCCTGGCTCAAGGACGACAAGGGCGCCCTGGCCCTGCTGGAACGCATAAAAACGCAATATCCCAAGGGCGACATGCTCCCCGAGGCACTGGCACTCGAAAAGACCCTTCAGGCTGCTGCCAACGGTCGCACTGCACCAGAAGCGCGCCAGGTTTCCAGCACTGACGGCAAGGAGCCCAAGGACGAGGCCGCCCCTGCCAAATCTGCCCCTACCGCTGCCAATGCACAGAACAGCACAGCAGATACAGCTGCCGCCCAGATTGCCAAGGCCAGCGCCCAGCAGCCACTGCCTCAGGCCGATCTGCTGCCCCGCTACCGCGACGCCAAGGCCAAGATGGAAGCCCTGCGTACAGACAAGGTTCGCTCATGCTGGCGGCAACCGTGGGAAGAGCTCACGGCCGAATTTCTCCGAATCTATCTGAGCCGCAAAGACTGGGCCATCTCGCCCGGAGCATTGTACCGCGCAGCAACAAGTCAGGAGGCTCTCTCCGACTGTTCCCACCTTTCGGATGAATACCGTCAGGCGCGTGACCTGTACCTCAAACTGGCGCAGGAATTCCCCAAGAGCGCTCTCGCGGACGACGCCCTGCTACGCGCCGCAACCATCGATGCCGACCATCTCAACCAGCAGGGGGTGGCTCTGGAATTGCTGGACGCCATCATGGCCTTGTATTCTGGCGGGGATAAAACCACAGAAGCCCAGGCACTGCGCAGCCGTCTTACAGGTGCGCCAGCTGCCACCCCAACTGCCAACGCAGGTGCCGCGCAGACCCCAGCAGACAAGACAGCTGCCCAACCAGTTGCCAAGCCTGTGGTGCAGGCTCTCTCATGGAATTCGCTGAGCAAGAACAGCGTGGAGATCGTGCTGGAGTTGAGCGCGCCAGCCCGCTACACCGCCAGGCTCAACGGTTCTGACTCAAAGGCAAAAAACAGGATAGGTCAGGCGTCTCTCCAGTTGGCGCTGGAAAATGCAACAGTTGAAAAAGATGTACGCAAGGGTGTGAACATACGCGGTAGCCTCTTCAAGGGCATGAGCGTCAGCAGCGGCAAGAGCGGCGAAACAGTGCTCAACTTCAATTTTCAGGATGCGCGCCGCTTTGACACCCGCGTGGAATCAAACCCCTGCCGCATCATTGTGCGTGTTGCCAGTGGATCAACCCAGTTGCCTCCAGTCAGCAACAGCAAGGCCGGGTTTGCCGAAAACCAGTCCGACGACCAGAACCAGCAGTCTGTGGCCAGCAACGGCACTACACCTGCCGAGCCGCCTTCTCCCCGCCTCGTGCGCGACATGGCCCGCCAGCTGGGTCTGACAGTACGCACGGTATTCATCGATGCCGGACACGGTGGACGCGACCCCGGTACCAACCACAACAATGTGCTTGAGCGCGCCGTATCCCTTGATGTGGCCCTCACCCTTGGCCGCCTGCTTGAGGCCAACGGGCTTGATGTGGTCTACAGCCGCACTGCCGACAAAAGCGTTTCGCTGCGCGACCGCACCGCCATGGCCAATGCCGCCGGTGCCGACCTGTTTGTTTCCATACACGTCAACGCCAACGACGACGCCTCGGTACAGGGCTTTGAAACATATTATCTCGACATTGCCAGCAACCCTGAAGCAGCTCGTCTGGCCACGCTTGAAAACGCCGATGGCGAGCACAGGCTCGGCGATATGCAAAAAATGCTGGCCGATGTCATGCTCAACGCACGCGTGGATGAATCGCGCCACCTTGCACAGGATATACAGCGCCTTGCGCAGTTCCGCTTTAAGCGTCGGCAGTTCGAAACAAAAGACAACGGCATCAAGTCTGCACCCTTTCTTGTGTTACTTGGCGCGCAGATGCCTGCCGTGCTGGTGGAAATTGGCTATTGCACCAACAGGGAAGAAGCGGCACGGCTGCTCACACCCAAGTATCGCATGACCCTGGCCGAGGGGCTGGCCGAAGGCATCCTGGCCTACAAGGACAGGCTTCTCAAGCGCCGGACAGTCCAGAATTCCTTGACGCAAGAAGGCGCTGGTGCTATGTGAGGCAAGTAATTTCAACTACGTGTTTTTAGGCTGTATCATAGCAAATAACTGTTTATTCGCACTCCGCAGATAGTTATGGCTGTTTTGCAAAATGTAGTACATAGTTGCAGACAGCAGAGGCATCTTCTCTTACGGCGCGCGGGTCATCCCAGTTCCGCAAGGACGACATAACAAATCAGCATTGGGGAAGGAGAACTTTCATGCGCAAGGTTTTGATGACGGCTGTTGCGGTTGGCTTGTTGCTTGCCGGACAAGTCTATGCTGCTGACGGCGGCGCCGTGCCCGCAGCCAAGATCGGTGTTGTTGACATGCAGACCGTGGCGACGCAGAGCGTCCCCGCGCAGGCCGCCAAAACAACAATGGAAAACAAGTTCGGTTCTGAACGCAACGAACTTGAAAAGCAGGGCGAAGCGCTGAAGAAAAAGGCCGAAGCTCTGAAGAACCCCAAGGCCAGCGAAGAAAAGAAGCTGGACTTCATCCGTTCCAAGCAGGATCTGGACCAGAAAACCCGCAATTTCCTGCGCAAGGTTGAACAGGAAGAAGTGAAGCTTCGCCAAGACATGGTTACCCTTGTCTTCAGCGCCACCTACGAAGTCGCCCGCGCCAAGGGCTTCAACTTTGTTGTGGACGTCACCGCCGGTGGCGTGCTGTACGCCGACCAGTCCATGGACCTGACCCAGGACGTGCTGGCCGAAGTGAACAAGATCTACAAAGAAAAAGCCAATGAAAAGGGCGGCAAAAAATAACGCCCTCTGCCGGTAAATTCTCAGGCCTCTCAACCCGGAAGGGCCGAGAGGCCTTTTTTTTATACCGCGTGCGCGGTCAAGCACACCATATTCAGGAGACCTCATGCAGGAGACTACCCCCCAAACCGTGAGCATGGACATACAGCGCATATTGCACCTGCTGCCCCACCGCTATCCTTTTTTGCTGGTGGACAGAGTGGTGGAATGCGTACCGGGCTCACACATCCGCGCCTATAAAAATATTACCTTCAATGAGCCTTTCTTTCAGGGGCACTTTCCCGGTGCGCCCATCATGCCCGGCGTGCTCATTCTTGAGGCTCTGGCCCAGACGGGTGGCCTGCTGGCCGTTTCTGGCATGGAGAGCCTTGACGACAAGCTTTTTCTCTTCACGGGTCTTGACGGCGTCAAATTCCGCAAGCAGGTAGTTCCCGGCGACAGGCTTGACCTTGAATGCAGCAACCTGCGCATGAAGCTCAAGCTCTGCAAGATGGAAGCCCGTGCCTTTGTAGACGGCAAGCTGGCCGCAGAAGCCGTGATTACCGCGGCTATAGGCGACAGGCCCAAGGGCTAGCGCATCAGCCAGACGACAACACCGCACAAGGGGAGGGGATTTTTCAATTCCCTCCCCTTGTGCGACAAAATATGCAGTATGGAGTTTGGCTGCGGGCTGTGACTTCGCAATCACCTTCTTATCCGGCTACAATGCAGCAAGACTCCGCAAGGCGTCTTCCACATCTTCCACTGGCAGTGAGTCAAGACAGAGCTTGTGTGGCAAAGGGTATTCAAAGCCCAGATTCAGATAGGCATACGGCCCCTTGTGCGGCAGCAGAGAACGTACGTGCCTGCCCACAGGTCCCCAGCGCAGGGGGTTGGTGGGGCCGTGCAGGCCCACCGTGGGCGCGCCCGCTATGGCCGCAAGATGCATGGTACCCGTATTTACCGAAACCACAGCGGTCGCACGGTTGAACAGCCAGGCAAGGCCAGGGAGCGAAATTCTGCCCGCAAGCGATATGGCGGGGCACTGCGGATAAGCCCGCAAAAAGGCGTCATTGCGCGGGGCATCGGCGGGTGCGCCGGTCAGGTACACCTCACAGCCCTTTTCGCTCAGGGTGCGGGCAAGAGCATCCCAATGATCCGCGGGCCATTCCTTGAGCCAGGCATTGGCGCCCGAGGGCCACATGTGCAAAAACACCCTGCGGGGCAGCGCGTCGCCCACATCGCCGGTGGGTTCAAGCCTTGCGCACAGTTCTGCGGGCAGGTCGTCGGGTGGCGATTGCGGCAACAAAATGCCTGGCACACCAAGCAAGCCCGGATACAGAACCCGCCCCAGTTCCAGAAAATTTTCCACCTCATGCCGGTCGTTGCGGTGCTTCACCGCAAAGGAATACCCAAAAGCGCGGTGCTGACCATCCGTATCAAAGCCCACAGTTGTACGCGCATTGGAGAGGTTGCACAGCAGTGCTCCAAGGCGCGCCCACTGGGTGCTGTCAATCAGCACATCCAGCTTTTGCTCGCGCAGCCACGCCGCCATGGCGGCAACCTCGGTCACCCCAAATGACGCGCAGTTGTCAATACCGGGAATCAGACTGACAGTTGCGGCATTGGCGCGCGACGTGAGCAATACAAAGTGCGCGTGGGGCAGGTGCTCGCGCAGGGCCGCAACAAGCGCAGAAAGCAGCAAAAGATCACCAATGGCCCCCAGGCAGATAAACCCCACCCGCTGGGGGTCGGCAACCGGCTTGCTCCCCTTGCCCACACGCAGCACAGAGCTGCAGGCCGCCAGAGGGATACCGACGAAACGGTCCAGCAGGCGGTTGAAACTGTTACCCCTTTCGCCCATCAGTACGCTCCGTACCCCGTTATGACCACGGGAATCGTCTTGGCAAGAATCCACAGATCCATCCAGACAGACCAGTTGTTGATATAATAGTGGTCGAAAGCCACACGTTCGGCATAGGAGGTATTGTTGCGGCCAGAAATCTGCCACAGCCCCGTTATACCCGGACGGACCAGGCAGTATTCTTCGTAAACCGGACCATATTTTTCAACTTCCATGGCCACAATGGGGCGCGGCCCCACCAGGCTCATGTCGCCGATAACCACGTTGAGCAGCTGCGGCAGCTCATCCAGGCTCACCTTGCGCAAAAAACGCCCCACGCGGGTAACGCGCGGGTCATTCTTGAGTTTGTGGTCTTCGTCCCACTCAGCCCGCAATTCCGGGTCGCGCTCAAGAACCTTCTTGAGCACCTCGTCGGCATTTTGCACCATGGTGCGAAACTTGAAAATCCGGATTTCGCGCCCCCCACGGCCAATACGCCGCTGGCGGTAAAAAACCGGCCCCCGGCTGTCCAGGCGAATGGCCAGCGCCAGAATCAGCCCCAGAGGCAGCAGTACCACACCACCCATGGCGCAAAGCAGCACGTCCATGAAGCGCTTTACCCGCAGGCGACGCCTGTCACGCAGGTTCTGGCGCACCTGTAGCCCCACAGTCGCACCCAGGTCTCGCGGTGTCAGCCAATGGGCTCGAAAGCCATCGTTAAACGAAGGCACAATAAGAATGCGCTCAAAGAACCTGCTTGCTTCCGTAATATAATCAAGGTGTTGACCTTGATCTGCTTTTTGCAGGATCATGGCCATGGCCTTGGGGTTTGCTTGCGAGGTCTGGGCAAAGAGCTTGCGCACTGCCTCGGCATCGGTAGGCAAAGCAAACATGGAGACCGGGCGCAAGCCGCGTTCTGGCCTGCGTTTGAGATATCGCCAGAAATCGCGCCCGGCGTTGCCGCTGTCAAAAATGATCAGGGGCCGCCCCCACCAGCGCTGGCGCACAAAGAGGCGACGGCACAGGCTGCGCGTTATGGGTAGCACAAAAACAGTGGCCAGCCAGCTGCCTGCAATGACAATGCGCGAGTAGGCATCGCCCGTTTTTGAAAGAAACAGCACGGCCAGAATAATGCCGTACATGAGGCTGGTGAGCTGAAACAGGGCCTTGAGTTCACGGTGCGGGGGCAGGCTTATGGTCTGGTAAAGCCCCAGGCCAGCCGCCATTACTGGCCCCATGAGCAGCAGGGGCAGTGCCCAGTGGTACAGGTTTGACTCCACATTGCCAAATGCGGCACGCACCAGAAAAACCGCAATGGCCGTTCCAAGAATGGCCATGAGGTCAAAAAGACAGAGCATCGATTTTTGCGGGGAAAGGCCGCAAGCCAAAAGCGCCCTGACCCAGAAGGGATATTGTTTCATGCTAAGAGGCGCTGTGCCGATGGCCGGCACTACGTTTGAACGCGGCAGGCCGCGCTGTTGTGAAAGGGCTCAGACTCAAACGTCATAATGTTATGCTCTTTCTCCACAAAGCACAAGAATTCCACAAGGGACATGGCTATTACGACCAGCGGCCACATCGCCCTCGCCAGCCGCATTTCCCGGCCACACTTGCCCACACAGGGGCACTGTCGCAAAGGAGCATCCGCCACCGGCCCGTCACCCGCATTACCATTCCCCTGGCCGCAATGTGCGCTGACAAAACCAGACGCTGCTGTGCACGCCCCACGCGGGCTCAGCGCCCTGCGCCCTTGCGTAGCAATCTTCCTTCTGTTACAGAAAGACTTTGTTTTTAGTGGCCGCGCGGTGTCGGCCTCTGGCCCACCGTGCAAGGATGCGCAACAGTCGCCCCTCGGGCGATTGCGTGGTCGCATGTCCGTCCTGTCTTTTCCGAAGGGGAAATTGAACATGAAGAAGCTTTTCGTCTGCGCCCTGCTGGCCACCGTGCTGGCTGCCGTACCCGCATTTGCCAAAAAAGCCTATGTTAACGGCATCGACCCCGACTATCCTCCCTTCGCCTATGTTGACGAAAAGACCGGCCAGCCTGCCGGTTTTGACGTTGATTCCATGAACTGGATAGCCAAAACCATGGGATTTGAAATTGTTCACAAGCCCATGGCGTGGGACGGCATCATTCCCGCCCTGCTTGCCAAGCAGATCGACATGGTTGACTCTGGCATGAGCATCACCGCCGAGCGCGCCAAGGTTGTGCAGTTCTCCAACCCATACTGGACCGTCTCGCGCGTGTTTGTTGTGCCTGCCGACTCCAAGCTGACCCCCGCCGACATTCTGAGCAAGAAGATCCAGCTCGGCGTGCAGCGCGGCACCTCTGAAGCCAACGACATCAAGAAAGAGCAGGAAGAAAAGAAGTATCCCTTCGAACTGCGCTTTTACGAATCCTCGCCCCTGGCCGTCACCGACCTGCTGAATGGCCGCATTCAGGCTGCCCTGATGGACGAACTGCCTGCCAACAACGCCATCGAAAACGGCCGCGCCGTCAAGAAGGCCGGCACGCACGGCGAACCCGACCAGTTTGGCGTTGCCATGCGCAAAGAAGACAAGGAACTGCAGAAGCTGGTGAACGAAGGCTATAAGAAGCTTATGGCCGATCCTTACTGGAAAGAACTGCAGCAGAAATACCTCAGCAAATAACGGACGCGCACGCGCCCACACGTCAAGCGCGAACCGCCTGCTAACCGGACGGTTCGCGCTTGCGCGGAAAAGGCCTTTCCATTCATGAATTCTCTGCTTGTGGTATACAACGCCCTGCCCTCCATTCTGTCCGGCAGTCTGGTTACGGTGGGTAATGTCACCCTGTCGCTTACCATGGGGCTGCTGCTGGGTGTGCCTATGGCCGTGGCCCAGGTTTACGGTGGGCCGTGGCTGCGGCGTCTTGTGGCGTTGTATGTGTGGTTTTTCCGGGGCGTGCCCATCTTGGTACTGCTTTTTCTTTGCTACGGGCTTTTTATCAGCCTTGGTATCACCCTGGACCCGTTTTTTATCTGCTGCATCGTTCTTGGCAGCACCAGCACGGCCTACCAGTCGCAAATTTTCAGGGGCGCTATCGAAAGCCTGCCCCGTGGGCAGCTCAATGCCGCGCGCGCCCTTGGCATGCGCGAAAGCACCGGCATCTGCTCCATCATTCTGCCGCAGGCATTGCGGCTTTCCATCCCTGGCTGGGCCAACGAATTTTCCATTCTGCTTAAAGATTCGGCCATCTGCTTTGTGCTTGGCACGCAGGACATCATGGCCCGCACTTCGTTTGTGGCGGCCAGAACCCACGAGCATCTGGCCCTGTACGCCACGGCGGGCGTGCTGTATTTTGTGCTGACGCTGGCAGTGCTCAAACTGTTGCGTTGCCTGGAACAAAAAGTCCATGTGCCCGGCTATTCCTCTGGAATCGGCATGGAAGGCATGGGTATGGGATAAGCATGAGCGTTGACCAACAAGCGGTATTGCAGGTTAAGGGCATTTCCAAGATGCTGGGCGGCAAGCCCATTCTGGACAATTGCAGCCTTACGGTTAACCGGGGAGAACTGAAGGTTCTCATCGGGCCTTCTGGTGCGGGCAAGAGCACCCTGCTCCAGAGCATCAACTGCCTTATCCCTCCGGATTCTGGCGAAATATATCTCGAAGGCCAGCTGCTCAACCGGGCCGACAAGGCAGCCCTGTGCGCTTTTCGCGCGCAGGTGGGCATGATCTTTCAGGATTTCAACCTGTTCGATCACCTCACCGCCGAAGAAAACGTGGCCATTGCCCTGCGCAAGGTGCGCGGCATGTCTGCCACCGATGCCCGCAAGCGCGCACAGGAAGAACTGGCCCGCGTTGGCCTCGCCCGCCGCGCCACACTCTACCCGGCTCAGCTTTCTGGCGGCCAGAAGCAGCGCGTGGCCATGGCCCGCGCCCTTGCCATGGACCCCAAGGTCATTCTGCTCGACGAACCCACCTCGGCCCTCGACCCCGAGCTTGTGGGCGAAGTGCTTGCCGTTATTCGCGATCTTGCCAGTGGCGGTATGACCATGGTTATGGCCACGCACCAGATGGATTTTGCCCGAGCCCTCGCTACCGAGATTGTTTTCATGGAGCACGGCAAGCTTATCGAGCAGGGCTCGCCCGCTGATCTGCTGGCCGAGGGGTCCAACACCCGCACCCGCGACTTCTGTCAGCGCCTGCTGGAGATGGGGGCCTAAGTGCTGGATACGGCCTTTTTCAGCACACAGCTTTTGCCAGCGCTCAACAAGGGCCTGCTGGTTTCGCTGGCGCTCATAGTACCCGCAGGAACCCTTGGCTTTGTGGGCGGCGTGCTGCTTGGCTGCGCCCGCGCCTTTGGGCCCCTGTGGCTGCGCCGCCTCGGCAACGGTTATACCTCGCTCATACGCGGCGTGCCACTGGCCGTGCAGCTTATGATGATCTATTACGCCCTGCCCAAGCTTGGCGTATTCTTTTCGCCCTTTGGCGCGGCGCTTACCAGCTTTACCCTGTGCACTGCCGCCTACCAGTCGGAATACGTGCGTGGTGCCCTGCTTTCCATCAGGCAGGGGCAAGTTCGAGCGGCCCAGGCCCTTGGCTTCAGCCAGTGGCAGACCGTTGCCTGGATCATCATTCCGCAGGCGGCACGGCGCGCCCTGCCCGGTTGCGGCAACGAGATCATCTATCTCATCAAATACAGCTCGCTGGCCTATCTGGTTACCTGCATGGAACTGATGGGCGAGGGCAAGGTGGTGGCCTCCGACACGTTCCGCTTCACCGAGGTTTTCATAGCAGTGGGCGCGTACTACCTTGCCATGGTTACACTGGCCACGTTTTTGCTGCGCTGGCTCGAAGACCGTTTTCGCATTCCCGGTTTTGGCGCGCGCTAACCCGCACCCCATACTTACGCAAAAAGGCCCGCTTCCGCGGGCCTTTTAACATTGTGCACCAGGTGTGCAGAGACTGCTTTTGTCTTTTATTCCTGCCCAAGCTCGTGCTTGAGCCAGGACTTGACCTCGGGCGTTGGCTCGCTGATGCCGCGCCACGCTCCGTGGACCTTGCGGTAGTCTTCTTCCAGCCCTTCGGGCAGGGGAATGGTAATCAGGTCTTCCGCTCGTTCCGAATTGCGCCTCACAAGACGAATAACCGGAGGCTCCTGCCAGCTGTCCACCACAAAATAGTGGGACACATCGTCCTTGGATCGCACCGGCGGATATTCTGAGTGCCAGTCGTTGTTTCCCCATTCCAGATACATGGTTACCGCGTGTTCGGGGGAGAGGTTCCAGTCTATATTGTAAAGAGAAAAATCCTTCAGGCTTGTCATGGCTTCCTCCTTTTGACTTGATTTATTAATAACCATTATTGATAAATTAAGCAAGAGGGTGGGCAACAAATTCTATTTTCGGCCTGTCTGCTCCATATCAGCCTTTTGCGCCTTTTTCGTCCGCTCCGCCTCAAGACGGCGCTGGCTGCGTATACGGTCCAGGCGCGTCTGCTGGGCCTGCTCGCGTTGCAACCGCGCTTCTTCAAGCAATTTTTCTTTTTTGCGGTCAAAAACAAGGGTGGTACGCAGGGCCGCTGTGCCCAGAGAAACCATGGTCACGATTAGTATAAGGATTTTTTGTATGGACCACGGCTCTGAACCCAAAATATTCTTGAGCCAGCCAAGACCAACCGATTCACCCCAGAAATAAACCGAGGGTACGGCGATAAAGCAAAGCAGCAGGCCCACGGCCTCAACCCACATAAAGGTTTTGAGCAGTGTCAGGCCAAAGAGCGTTCCATCGCGCACCATGCGCAAAAATTGCAGCCGCTTTCGCAGGCTGCGCAGCAGTTCGGCAAGGTGGGGCGTTTCCCCCTGGGCGCGCTTGAAAGATTCCGCCTCTTTGAAATTGCACGAAAAAGCACGGTTGATGATACCCGCGCTTTCATTAAATTCCTGGCTGAATTCACGCAGAGCGGCAGGAAAGGGAAACCACGAAGCTTCGTCGCGAATTTCCTGCAGGATATCAAGATAATACTTGTACCGGTTGCGCAGATCTTCCACCTCACGGGTGATGCAATCTTCCATTTCCTTTTCAAGGCCGGGGCGCACCTCTACAATATTGAGAAAGGCCAGATAGTTGTTGATGCCAGCCTGGGCTTCGAGATCGTGCACCTTTGTGCCCAGCTGCAATTGCACAGGATGCTCTGGCGCAAACCAGGAATCCAGACGGGTGCTGATTTCGGCAACACGCGCCCGGTCTGCATCGGCACACTGCTTGGCTTCGTTCCACAGGTCATAAAGGGCGGAAAGAATCAGCAGGCGACCACGCTCAAGCGAGGGGTCGATGAGCACGCGGTTGAAATATGTGGGCTCCTCGCGGATAAGCTTGATCAGCTGGTCCAGCACTGGCTCGCAAAAACCCATCTTAACCTGGCAGACGATTTCACGGTATTTCACCTCACGCCAGTGGGGCATGACGCGCCATATCTGGGTGTACTGCTCAATGGCCTGACTCAGAAGCCCCTGCTCCTCGGCGAGACGCGCCAGAAAAAATTCGTTCCAGGCCTGAAGTGCTGGCGAAGGCGTAAGCATGGCTGCGGCGCGGAACGAGGATTCGGCGCGGGCATAGTCGTTGCGCTCAAGATAAGTAAAGGCCAGCACCATGTGCAACCGGGGGTCGCGCTGATGCCGCGTGATGGCCTGGGTGATCTTCTTTTCCAGGGCGCTCAGGTCTGTAGGAGCGGTTATGATGAGCTTGTCCAGCAGATCCCACGCGGGGCTGTCGTCGCGATTGGGTTCTTCCTCACCCGGCTCCGGCTCTCGCATGCGGTACAGCCAGTGACGAGGCACATTGCGCAACTGGCAGGCTGCGTTGATCTCAAGCACAGCCCGCATCACGGCTGCGGCATCATCCTCGCCAGCCAGCACCGCTGCATAGCCCGCGATGCCTTTCTCCGTCAGCACCAGCTCAATGGCACGAAAACCGTCGTTGATGGCATCCAGATCAAGCTTGCCGAGATTTTCCCAAACATCGGGACCAGAGGCTGCGCCAAAGCGCGTTGGGCATTCCGCAGATTCGTGACTGTGTATGCCACAATAAATGCAACCAACGCCCGAGGGCGTGGGCGAAGTGAGGCGGCTGGGCATGAGCAGATTGAGCGAACGCCCGCTGAGACTGTTTTCGTCCAGCATCACGTTGCACCAGCTGTCCATGGCCATCTGCTCGCCGGTAAAGCGCAGGTCGCGCACCGTAAAGCCCTCACCCAGCAGGTAGGCGTTGCGATAGCTCAGGTAGGGAAAATCTGGCATCAGATTGTCCCACTGCAAGCCAATCTTTTTGGGCAGGTCGGCGTTGAAATTCAGGTTGTTGCGGTCTGCAACCACGCTTACGCATGGCCAGTGGCCGACGTTTTCCTTGTTGTTCTTGTCGATGCTGTGCAGATAATCGCGCATGAAGGTGCGCAGCATCATCAGGTTATCAATGGAAATCATCATGAACGTATCGTCCACGATGGATTTGATCTTGTGCTTTTGCAGCAGGGCTTCGAGCCGCTTGAACATGGATGTCCAGCCGGTCTGAAAAGCCTTGTCCAGCGGGCTGCCCAGCGGATGCAGCACGGCAAACCACGACTGGGTAGAGGCATAGGGCATCCGCACGTCAACGGTCATGGAGGCCCACTCCACGCTTGCCATGCCCTGACGGCCAGAACGGCGCTCAAACGTGATGCCCGGCAGACCCTTTTTGCCCTCGCGGCTCTTGGGGTGAACCCATATTTCAAGATTGTCGGTCACCACAATCTGCTGGGCCTGCAGGGCGCCGTCCAGCAGCAGATTGACCTCGCGCTTGCGGCCAAACTGCAAACGCCCCGGGAAAAGCTCAATAGCAACAGGCAGTTCGTTAAAATTGCCCCAGACCATCAGGCGGGCAAGCGCCAGAAAAACGTCGTCGGTAAAGAAAAACCAGATAGACTGCTCTGCTTCTTCACCTACCAGCATGCCGCCATAATTCAGCAGGGTCTGCCCCACGGCGGGCGCGAGTTTATCGTGCCAGCTCACCCACACCACATGGCCCATGGTGCTCATGCGCACATCAATATTGCTGGGCAGGCGTGATAATAACTGCGATAAATGCGCCATGAAAAATTCCTTTATACACGGGCTGCTATGCTGTAGCCTTAAACGAAAGGCGTTGATCGAGCCACTGAAACCAAGGCGGTTTTTATGGATGTTAACAAAACTCTTCAGGAACTCAAAGCCCGTCCCGGCTTCGCCGATAACGTGGGCATGATGCTGGTGCACAACGGAGTTGTGCGCGGCTGGTCGCGCGCCGACCATGCACCGGTTACATCAGTAAAAGTTTCGCACGACACTGCCAAAATGGAAGCCATTTGCCGCGAAATGGAAAAACAGCCCGGTATTTTTGCCATTGTCGCGCAGGCGGAAGAAGGGCTGCTCAAACCCGGCGACGACCTGCTTCTGCTGGTAGTGGCTGGCGATATACGCGAGCATGTTAAAGCTACCTTTGCAGAACTGCTCGACCGCATCAAGGCCGAGGCGGTCATTAAACAGGAATTTCACGAAGACTGATACTGTTCGTGACTCAATTCTTATCGGACGATGTATAAAAAAGGCATGCCCCGACGCATGCCTTTTTTAATCTGCGGCGCACTGCCATCACTGTCTGGCAGGCAAGGCATACCCGTCAAAATGCAAAACACCCCGGCTGGTTACAACCGGGGTGTTTTTTATATACTCGGCCGCGCTACACGCGGCACTAACATACAGAACTAAACCACGCCGTGCTCGCCGGGACGTTCGTACTTGCCTTTCTGCTGCACCAGAGAAACGTAAAAATCTGTGTCGCCCAGTGCCAGCAGCACCGCAGAAGACACGTAGATGGATGAAAGCGTACCCACAACCACACCGATAAGCACGGTAAGGGCAAAATCGTGGATAACGCCGCCGCCCACAAGGAACAGCGAAAGCGTCGCCAAAAAGGTCGTGCCGCTGGTCAGGATAGTGCGCGACAGGGTCTGGTTGACGCTGCGGTTGATCAGCTCGGCCATGCTCAGTTCGGGCGCGGCGCGCAGGTTTTCACGCAGGCGGTCGTACACGATGATGGTATCGTTGAGCGAATAACCCACCAGGGTAAGCAGGGCTGCCATGACGTTAAGGTCAACTTCTACCTTGAGCAGCGAAAGCAGACCCATTGTGATGCCCACGTCGTGCAGCAGACCAACTACCGCGCCAAGCGCAAAGTTGAGCCGCAGCACAAAGCACACCACAAGGGTAATGGCCAGTGAGAACAGAATCAGCCAGCCCATGCCAAGGCCCGTAAGCCCCACTACATAGGTGCCGCCCCACAGGGCGGCAGCCATGGCGGCACCTGCCATCCAGCGCTGTTCAAAACGGCCGGAAATGTACACGGCAATGAGCAGAACCGCATAAAAAAGCGCGCTCAGGGCCTTGTTGGTCAAGTCTGCGCCAACCTTGGGGCCGACTACTTCCAGACGCTGAATTTCAGCCTTGTTGTCGGGGAAAGCGGCAGCCAGAGCGTCCACCACAGCCGTGCGCACATGGGTGGCATCGATGTTTTCAGAATTGGAGAAGCGCAGCAGGTAATCCCTGTCGCCATCACCAAAACGCTGGGTGGTGATACCCGGCAGAGCGGGGACATCCAGACTCTTTTTCAGGGCGTCGTCGTGCACGGGCTTCTGAAACTGGATCTGGACGATAACGCCACCGGCAAAGTCGATGCCCATCTTGAGGCCGTTGCCCCAAAGGGTGGAGACAATGGCCACCACAATCAGCAGAGCCGAAATGCCATACGCCCAGTGGCGCAGGCCAATAAAGTCAAACTTGGTGTCGTGCCTGATAAATGCAAAACCCATAATAGCCTCCCGGCGCGCTAAATGTGGATGCCCTTGGGGCCACAATGCCGCGCCCACTCCTCAAAGATGGCCCGTGATACAAAGATGGCCGTGAACATGGAGGCCACAATGCCCAGCCCCAGTGTAACGGCAAACCCACGGATGGGGCCGGTGCCGAACTGGTACAGGATAACGGTCACGATGATGGACGTGAGGTTGGAGTCGGTAATGGAAATGGCCGCACGGTCAAAGCCCGCACGCACCGCAGCCAGCGGGGTAAGCCCCAGCCGTATTTCTTCGCGTATGCGTTCGAAAATGAGCACGTTGGCGTCCACCGCCATACCGATGGTCAAAACGATACCGGCAATACCCGGCAGGGTCAGCGTTGCGCCAAAGGCACCCATGCCCGCCATGACGATGAGCATGGTAAAGCAGAGCATAAGGTCGGCAATAAGGCCGCTCAGGCCGTAGTACACACCGATGAACAGCACCACGCCCACAGCGCCCACCATGGCAGCACGAATACCGCTGTCGATGGCTTCCTGACCCAGGGAGGGGCCGACCGTGCGTTCTTCAAGCACGGAAACAGGCGCAGGCAGCGAACCAGCGCGCAACACGATGGCAAGGTCCTGGGCTTCGGCAGTGCTAAAGCTGCCCGAGATGCTGGCCCGGCCGCCGCCGATGCGCTCGCGTATGGAAGGCGCGGAATACACCTTGCCGTCCAGCACAATGGCCATGCGGCGGCCCACGTTTTCGCCGGTCACGCGTTCAAAGATGCGCGCGCCACGGGCGTTGAAATTCAGGGTAACGTAAGACTGGTTCATGTTGTCAAAGGCGGGGCGGGCGTCAGCCACGTCCTCGCCGGTGAGCATGGCGTCTTTTTCCACCGCGATCAGCGTTTCCTTCTGCTGCTGGCCGGGATTTTTCTCCAGCATGGGCAGCACGATCACGCCGGGAGGCAGCACGGCCTTGCCGGGGTCCACATCCTCGCGCACCAGGTGGAACTCAAGGTGGGCGGTCTGGCCGATAACCTGCACGGCACGGCGCGGGTCAGAAATGCCCGGCAGCTGCACCTGAATGCGGTTGCCAGCCTGCTTGCGGATATCGGGTTCGGCCACGCCGAACTGGTCAATACGGTTGCGGATGGTGCGCAGGGCCTGATCGAGCGAAAGGTCTTCAATGCGCTTGACTTCAGCTGCGGTAAAGCGGGCAACATAGCGCAGCTGTCCGGCTTCGCCAGCCTGGGGTTCACCCACGCTCAGCTGCGGAAAGTGCTTGGCCAGCAGTTCGCGGAACTGGGGTTCGTTTTCCGCGCGCGGCAGTACGAATTCAAGAGCGGTGCCACCCACCACGCGGGGGCGCAGCACAACAATCTTTTCGTCTTCGGCAACGCGGCGCAGATCCTGCCCGACCAGAGCCAGCGAATTGCTCACGGCCTTGGCCACGTCAACGCCGAGCGTCAGATGGATGCCGCCCTTGAGGTCAAGGCCGAGATTGATTTTGCTCGACGGCAAGACGCGCTCAAGAGCTGTTCCCAGATAGGGAACGCTGGGGAGCGCGTAAACAAGGGACAACACAAAAACCATGATGGCTATGGACAAGCGCCAGAGCAGACCCATCGTTCACCTTCCACACAACAGATTAAGCTTTGCCGCAACCGTGCGGCTAACCCCCAAAAGGGCAGCCGCAGGCCACAGACAAAGCCGGAAACTCCGCAGGCCCGGATATCCGGGCACATCAAGAGGCAATAGCCCAAGAGCCGACCTGGCAACAGCCGGTTCAGCTCACGGGCCATGCACTGCGCCCGCCACATCAATGGCAGGCGCATGTCGCCAGGGGCGACCTACTTCTTTTCTTCCTTGACGTCCTTGCTGCCCTTGGTGGGAGCAACGCCGCCAATGGCGCCGCGCGAAACGCGCAGCTTGGCTTCGCCGCTCTCAAGAAGCACCTGCTCGTCGTCGATTTCCAGAATACGGCCAAGAATGCCGCTGGAAGTCATAACGTGGTCGCCGCGCTTCAGTTCGGACAGCATCTGCTTGTGGGCCTTGGCCCGCTTCTGCTGGGGACGGATAAGCAGGAACCAGAAAATGACAAACATGACGATGAGGGGCAGAAACTGCATCAGCATTTCCTGTCCGCTGGCGGGAGCGGCCCCGGCCTGGGGCGTGCCCATGGCATAAGCTAAGGATTCAAACAAAACGCACCTCCATAGGGTGTGGGTATAGCTTTAAAAAAACGCCCGAGCTCACTACGGGCAAAACTCTGCCCGCGCCTGATTTTCGCGCGATGCAGCCAATTTCTATATACGCTGCGACACGATCTTGCAAGCCTTTCCCCCCGCAGGCACGCTGGCAACAAACGCAGCACCTCCCGCTTGCCAAGCAATGAGTACAGAGCTAGTTTTAAAAACCAGCGTCAATACACGCATTATCAAGCAACCACTCAGCGGAGAAACGCATGCGCCACTGCGACACACTGCTCCATGCCGCCTTTATTGTCACCCAGGACGAACAGCGCCGCGTTATCGAAAACGCCTCTCTGGCCATAGACAAGGGGCTGATTGCAGACATTGGCCCCACAGCCGAGCTGATACAGCGCTGGCAGGCCAGCGAAACCCTGCACCTTGAGGACAAGCTTGTTCTGCCGGGCCTGATCAATGCGCACACGCACGCAGCCATGACCTTTTTGCGCGGGCTGGCCGACGACATGCCCCTCATGGACTGGCTGAACCAGCGTATTTTTCCCGTGGAACAAAAGCTGACGCCCGAACTGGTGCGGCTGGGCAGCCTGATGGGCTATGCGGAAATGCTGCGCACGGGTACCACCGCCTGCGTGGACATGTATCTTTTTGAAGCCGCCGTGTTTGAAGCCGCCGATACCGCCGGTTTGCGCTGCCTTGGCGGCGAGGCTGTTTTCGCCTTTCCTTCCGCGGCCTTTCCCGGCCCGCAAGCAGCCCTGGATGCAACCCGAGCACTGGCAGAAAAATATCGCAACCACGACCGTCTGCGAGTGGCCGTAAACCCGCACAGCGTCTACACCACTACGCCCGAAATTCTCACCGCCTGCCGCGACCTCGCGCAGGAGCAGAGCCTGCCCCTGCACATTCACCTTGCCGAAACACCGTCTGAAACACAGATATGTCTCTCGGCGCAGGGCAAACGCCCCACGGAATACTGCCATAGCCTTGGCCTGCTCGATGTGCCCTGCACCTTGGCCCATGTGGTGGACGTGACCTCGGCAGAGCTTGATCTGCTTGCCCGGCAAAAGGCCGTGGTGGCCCACAACCCCTCCTCCAACATGAAGCTGGCCTCGGGTGCCGCCCCTGTGGCGGCCATGCTGGCGCGCGGCATGAATGTGGGGCTGGGTACAGACGGCGCAGCCAGCAACAACCGGCTCAACATGTTTACCGAAATGGGCCGTTCGGCCCTGCTGCACAAACTCACCGGCCTTGACCCCACCCTGCTGCCCGCAGGGCAGGTGCTGGACATGGCAACCCTCGGCGGCGCAGCGGCCATGCACGATGCGCGCCTCGGTTCGCTGGCCCCCGGCATGGCCGCCGACTGCATAGCTCTTGACCTCACCGAGCCCAACCTGCAACCCATGTACAACGAGGTTTCGCACATCGTGTACGCGGCTACAGGCATGGAAACCCGCATGACCATGGTGGGCGGCGAGGTGCTGTACAACGAGGGCCGCTTTACCCGCTTTGACTACGCAGCCCTGCGCGAAGAAATGCGCGATGTGCGCCGCTTTGTGCTTGAGGCGTCTGGCTCCTAACCGTAACCACTGGCTCGATGCGCATATGTCAAAGGGCCGTCCCACATTCGGGACGGCCCTTTTTCAGTGCACTCTTAGCCTGTACCGCTGCTACATGCCAAGAGCTTTTTTGCCAGCCTCGAGCACGGCAACAATTCTGTCCACATCATACACGCTGCCGCCCCAGGTTCCGCCGCTCACGGCCTGCAGGGCCGCCCACAGGCGCGTGTCGTCAGGCAGGGCGGGCGCAGGCTTGAGGTCGGGGTGCGGGGTGCGCCCAGCCAGAACCTTGGCACCTTCTTCCGGCGCAAGGGGGTGCTGGGCGTCAGTGCCGATAAAGTTGATGCGGCCTTCCAGCTTGTTGCAGTCCACCACCATTTCCACAATGTCGCCGTCGCGCAGTTTGGAAACAGGACCGCCAACCAGGGCTTCCGGCCCGATATGCCCCATGCACGCACCGGTGGAAACACCGGAGAAACGCGCGTCTGTCAGCAGGCACACATACTTACCGTACGAGAGGTGCTTGAGCGCCGAGGTAAGCTGATAGGTTTCTTCCATACCCGTGCCGCAGGGGCCACCGCCCATAACCACCAGCATGTCGCCCTTCTCAATCTTGCCGGCCTTGATGGCCTTGATGGCGTCGGGTTCGGCGGTGAAAACCTTGATGGCAGCCGTGTGGCGGTACACGCCGTCCGCATCGATAACCGTGGGGTCGATGGCCGTGGATTTGATCACCGAACCTTCGGGCGCAATGTTGCCCACCGGGAAGGTTATCGTGGAAGTCAGGCCGCGTTCCCTGGCGCGGGCGGGCGACATGATGACGTCGTCCGGGTCCACGTTGTCCAGCTCCTTGAGCATGCGGCGAAAGTTGGCGCGGCGTTCGCTCTTTTCCCACCATTCAAGGTTTTCGCCCACGGCATGGCCGGTGACGGTAAGCGTATCGAGATGCAGCAGGCCAAGGTCGCGCAGATGCAGCATAACTTCGGGCACGCCACCGGCCATAAAGGCGCGCACGGTGGGGTGGTACACGGGGCCGTTGGGCAGCACGCTGACCAGACGCGGAGCCACGCTGTTCACACGTGCCCAGTCGTCCACTGTGGGCATGAACGAAGCGCACGAATGCTTTTGCTCCTAGCCCAGCTGACAGCAACTGCCAGCAAAAGCACGTGGACCATAACGGTCTGACGGCCAGACATAAAAAGGCCCCTCACGGTGTTCCGCGAGGGGCCTTAAATATTCCGCAAAGCCTGCGCTACTGGGTCATAAAGGCGTGCATGGTCACAAGCGTGTCCATGTGCGCGGCATTAAAATGACTCATGGCGCGGCCAGTGTCGGCACCGGCCTTGATAGCCATTTCAAGCTCAAGAGCAGCGGCGGCAAGCGCCTTGGCGCCAAGGTTGGCGGCTGCACCCTTGGTGCTGTGCACCAGTTCGCGGGCTTCGTCAGCCTTGCCGTTCTTGAGGGCCTGGGCCACCTTGGAGGGGGTGTCCCGCTCTGTTTCTATGAACTTGGCCAGCAGCTTGACGTACATGTCGCGCTTGTTGAGCACTCTGGCGATGGCTTCCTTCCAATCCAAAACTTCCTCGGTCATGTTGTCCTTCTTGGCGCAGGTTAAGAAAAAGCGGGCAAGGCCGCTTGCAGTTGCACACGCGGTCGGCGGTCCAAAATCCGGGCAAACCACAAAATCCCCAAGGCGGTTCGACCGGCAGGCTGGCGGTAAAAAGCCGAATCAGCGTCAGTCTGCTGGGCGAATACTGCCAGCAACAAATTACCCTGACAAGGACTTTGTGCGGGCAGCATAACTACTGGTAATAGGCAAGTATTTTTCGGTCTGAAAGCCGTGCGCGAGAGTCTAGTAGGTCAGGGTTTCGGGCAGCACGCAAAAGTCTGCCGGTCCACCCTTTTCAAGCCGCCCCGCGCCGCAGCCAAGCACGTTGAGAGCCGCCGCGCCGTTCACGGTCAGCATGCGCACCAGAGCCTCTGGTGGCACGTCCATGGTTTCACGCAGCCACACGGCTTCCTTGCGCACGTCAAGATCACGGTTGGAGGTCAGGCCGTCCGTGCCAAGACAAAGCAGCGCGCCGCTTTCCATCATCTCGCGCACGGGTGCAACGCCCACGCCCAGGTTGCGGTTTGAACGGGGGCACAGGCATAGGGCCGCGCCGCTGGCCGCCAGCACTTCCCCTTCCTGCGCGTCCAGCTGCACGCCGTGCACGGCAAGTGTGCCGGGGCCGAGCAACCCCAGCTTTACGGCATAGGCAAGGGGGCGCAGGCCGGGTGCTGCCCAGCCCTGCGGCAGCACCACCTTGTCATAAAAAGCGCGTAACGGCCCGTCGCCCGTGGTCAGCATCTGCGTTTCCTCGGGTGATTCTGCCAGATGAAAGGAAAAAACGCGCCCCATACGCTGGCAATCCTGCCGCGCGGCGGTCAGAACTTCCGGCCCTGTGGAATACAGGGCATGTCCGCCCGGCGCGCAGCGGGCCATCAAAAAGGGGTCATCGGCCAAGGCCTGCCTGCACCGCGGAGGCCAGGGCCGCTCGCTATCGGCAAAAGGCGCGCCAAAGCCAAACCATTCGCAAAAATGGCTGGCGGTCAGCCCCGCCTCACTGCAGGCCGAATCGGCCAGAACCGTGCCGCCGGGCAGCGAACCCGTTATGTTGCCCACATACAGCGTGCCGTATAGTGCCAGCGAAGCGCAGGCGTTTTCCATGGCCTCGGCCTGCGGGGCCATGCCAAGCAGAGGAACAAGACTTTGCAGCCACGCCGTAAAGCCACGGCCCCAGCGCGTTTTTTCCGCCAGATGCGAGAGCTCGAGGTGGGTGTGGGCGTTGACGCAGGCCGGGGCCAGACATACCGCCCCCACATCGCGCACCAGCGTGCCTGCGGGCAGGCGCGCCTGCGACCATGGCAACACGTCTTCGACCATGCCACCACGCACCAGCAGCACGCCGTTGTCGATCTTTTTCAGCGGGGCAAAAAGGCGGGCGGCGCGGGCTGGCCCCTCACCTGCAAGGGTCAGGATGCTCTTGGCCCTGATGGCAAGCAGGCTGTCTGCCGCATCCAGGTCGACCAATTCCGGGGCAGGGGAATCCGTTTCTTCCGGGTTCATGGGGGCCTCCGCCGTCAACGGCTGCTGCGGGCAAACTGCCCGCCTGAGACGTAGAAGGTGTTTTCCACAATAAACAGGGCACGCGGGTCAATGCTGAACACCAGGTTTTCCAGCCGCTTGAGCGCCACGTTGTTGGTGACAGTGAGCAGAATCTCGCGGTCAGAGCCGGAATAGGCCCCCTTACCGCGCATGAGCGTTGCGCCAAAGCGCTCTGTCACCAGTATGGCTTCGCTGATTTCCTCGCCGTGGTCAGAAATAATCATCACAAGCTTGCGGCGGTTGAACAGGCCCAGCACGTATTCCAGGGTATTGGCCGAAATGAACATCATCAGCATGGAGGCCACAATCAGGTCAAGGGGCATGCGCGAGGCCGCCGTAAGAAACAGCAGACAGTTGAACAGAAAGTTGAACTGGCCGATGGGCACGTTCCAGCGTTCCTTGAGCAGCACTGCAACCACATCCGTACCGCCGCTGCTGCCCAGAGTGCGCAGCATTATGCCGCACGCAGCGCCGTGCAGCACGCCGCCCACCACTGTGGCGTACACTTCGCTTTCAATGGGAATGGTAAAGGTAATAAGGAAACTGCACAATGTTGTGCACAGGGTTCCGTAGGCGGTGTAAAGCAAAAAGCGTTTGCCCACGCAAAACCAGCCAAACACGTACACGGGCACGCACAGCACGGAATACCACACCAAGGGCGTCAGCGTGTCTGTCCAGTAGCCCACAAGCAGGGACACGCCCATGACCCCTCCGGAGAGAAAGCCATGGGGCGCGGCCACGCTTTGAATACATATTGCCATAAGAACCGACCCCAGCGTGAGCCAGAGCAGGTTCCATACCACCGATTCGGCCAGAGCCTTGTTGTACGAGTGCAGCTTCATGCTTTTATGCTACAACAGTCCCCAGATCATCTTCAAGGCCACAAGTATCAAAAAGCATGCAAAACCTTTCTTGAGTTTGCCGGCAGGCAAAGAATGTGAAAGCCTGGCACCCAGGGGCGCGGTGAGAAAACTCGCCGAGGCAATACCGATCAGAGCCCACAGGTTCACAAAGCCCAGCGACATGGCTGGCAGATCGGGCCTGCCCCAGCCGCCCACGATAAAGCCCAGCGTACCGGCCACGGCAATGGGAAAGCCAATGGCGGCCGATGTACCCACGGCGTGGTGCAGGGGAATGTTGCAAAAGGTCATGAAGGGTACGGAAAGCGTGCCGCCGCCAATGCCCACAAAGCTCGACACAAGGCCGATAACGCCACCCACACCGGCGGTGCCCATCTTGCCGGGAAGATCGCGGCTGGCCGGGGGCCGGTAGTTGGAGAGCATCTGCGCGGAGACAAACAGGATAAAGCAGATGAAGAAAATTTTCAGAAACATTGTGGGCATGTGGGTGGCAATAAGCCCGCCAAAAAACGTACCCAGCAATATGCCGGGAGTGATGGCCTTAAAGATGTCCCAGTGCACGGCCCCACGCGCGTTGTGGGCGCGGGCGCTGGAAACGGAGGTTATCATGATGCTGGCAAGCGAAGTGCCCAGCGCCATCTGCTGCACATACTGCGCGGGCACCCCCACGGTGGGAAAAATGGCCACCATCATGGGAACCAGAACAATGCCGCCGCCGACGCCCAAAAGCCCGGCCAGCACACCGGCCACGGCACCGCAACACACATAGGCTACGAGAGACAAAAGCATGGGGTTATCCTCATTAAAGATGCTTACTGTCGCGCGGTAAACTGGCCCATGAGGCACGGCGCGGCAGCCCTACAACTAGACAATGCCCCTGCAAGCGTCAACCGACTTTTTGCTTTACAAAGCACCAAAGCGCGCCTACATTTTGAACTTATGAAGAACACCGCCCGAATGCGCAATTTTCTATGGCAGGGCAAGCACAGTGCCCCCGGCCTTCCTAATTTTTTTGCATTGGCAGGCGTGTTTCCTTATTTCCCCGTTGTATAAGCAACGGGGATTTTTTTTACCTTTTACCACGTACCGTCATGAATACCGACAATCGCTACCACTGGCCCCACAAGGACCTGCTGGACGTCACGCAGCTGAGTGCACAAGACACAATGCACCTGCTGGATCTGGCCGCCAGCTTTCAGGAAATCAACAGCCGCCCCGTCAAGAAGGTGCCCACCCTCAAGGGCAAGACGGTGGTGCTGTTCTTTGTAGAAAACAGCACCCGCACAAAAACGTCCTTTGACGTGGCGGGCAAGCGGCTTTCTGCAGACACCTATTCGCTTGCCAAATCCGGCTCGAGCCTCAACAAGGGCGAAACCCTTAAAGACACGGGTCTCACCCTGCAGGCCATGGGGCCGGATGTGATTGTCATTCGCCACCCCAGCAGCGGCGCGGCGCGCTTTCTTGCAGAGTTGCTGCCCTGCGGCATCGTCAACGGCGGCGATGGCTGGCACGCACACCCTACCCAGGCCCTGCTCGACTGCTACAGCCTGCGTCAGGCGTGGGAAAACCGCTTTGCGGGCCGCACCCTGCTTATTCTGGGCGATATTGCCCACAGCCGCGTGGCCCGTTCAAACATGCACCTGCTCACCATGCTGGGGGTCAAGGTACGCCTGTGCGCGCCGCGCACCCTGCTACCCGCCGGGGTAGACCACTGGCCCGTAGAGATTTACACTGATCTGGACAAGGCCGTGCGCGATGTGGACGGCGTCATGTGCCTGCGCCTGCAGCTTGAGCGCCAGCAGGCGGGTCTTTTGCCCGATCTGGCCGAATATTCGCGCCGTTTCTGCCTTGGCTCGCGCCAGTTGGCCCTTGCCGCACCCGGCGCCAAGGTACTGCACCCCGGCCCCATGAACCGTGGGCTTGAAATTTCCAACGAAATCGCAGACGCCCCCGCCAGCCTGGTTCTGAACCAGGTGGCCGCCGGTGTCGCCACGCGCATGGCCGTGCTCTATCTGCTGGCCACGCGCAATGACGGAGTACGCGCATGAGTCTTCTGATCAAAAACGCACGCCACCTTGATGCCCCCGTTGACCTGCTGGTGCGGCACGGCAAGATTGTTACCATGACCCCCGCTGGCCACCACTCCTATGACAGCCGCGAGGTTTTTGACGCGCAGGGCCTCATGCTCATGCCCAGCTGCACCGATGCCCACGCGCACCTGCGCGAACCCGGCTTTGAATACAAGGAAGACATAGCCTCAGGTCTGGAGGCTGCCGCGCGCGGCGGTTTTGGCAACATCATGTGCATGGCCAACACCAAACCCGTCAACGACTCGGCCAGCATCACGCGGGCCATGCTTGAAAGCGCTCGCAACAGCCACCCGCAAGGGCCGCGCCTGTGCCCCATTGCCGCCGCCACCGTGGGGCTCAAGGGCGAAGAAATGGCCCCCCTCGCGGAACTCAAGGAGGCGGGCTGCGTTGCCGTTTCCAACGATGGCCGCCCGCTGGAAAATGCCGAACTGGTGCGCCGTATCATGGAATATGGGGCCGACCTTGGCCTTATACTCATCGACCACTGCGAAGACCCGCATCTGGCAAGGGGTTGGCGCATGCACGAGGGCGTGACCAGCGGCCTGCTGGGCGTCAAGGGTCAGCCCGCCGCTGGCGAGGCCAATCAGGCCATGCGCGACATCATGCTGGCCGAATATCTTGGTATTCCCGTGCACATCGCCCACGTTTCCGCAGCGCTCACTGTAGACTGCATTGCCTGGGGCAAGGCCCGTGGCGTCAAGGTTACCGCCGAAACCTGCCCCCACTACCTGCTGCTGGATGAAACCGCTCTCGAGGGCTACAACACCCAGGCCAAGGTAAGCCCGCCCCTGCGCACCGCCGCCGACCGCGAAGCCCTGCGCCGCGCGGTCAAGGATGGCACCATCGACATTCTTGCCACAGACCACGCCCCCCATGCCGCCCACGAAAAGGAAGGCACGCTGGACGACGCCATGTGCGGTTTTACCGGCCTTGATCTGGCCGTCAGCCTCACCTGGGGCCTGGTGGTTGACGGAGTGCTTGCAGAGGCAGATATTCATCGTCTGTGGAGCCACCGCCCGGCAGAAATATTTAACCTGCCGCGCAACACCTTCACCCCCGGCGACCCGGCTGATTTTTTCCTCTTTGACCCGGACGAATCGTGGATTCCGAGTCAGGAGACCCTCTACTCCAAAAGCTGCAACACGCCATTTCTGGGGCAGCCCCTGCGCGGCAGGGTCAAGCACCACTGGATGGGCGGCATGCAGCTGTTCTGATGCCCTGCGGGGTTCATGACCAGGAGTTGCTATGTACCGTATACTGCTCGACCAGAAACTGTTCCGCACCCAGTGTCTTATTAACGGACGCTGGCGAGATGCGGCAGACAAAAGTGTTATTGAGGTGGTTAACCCCGCCAACGGCAAGCTGCTGGGCACCGTGCCCAACTGCGGCGAGGCTGAAACCCGCGAAGCCATCGAGGCGGCTCAGGCCGCCTTTGGCTCCTGGAGCGCAAGAACGCCCCTGGAACGCGGAGCCCTGCTGCACGACTGGGAGCGCGCCATTGCCGACAATATTGAAGACCTGGCCCGCCTGCTTACCCTTGAAGAAGGCAAACCCCTGGCGGAAGCCAGGGCAGAGATTCTGCAGGGGGCCTCGTACTTTCCCTGGTTCGCAGAGGAAGCCCGCCGCTACAGCGGCGACGTAACCCCTGTGTACCGGCACGGGGTGCAGGCCATAACCCGTCATGCCCCCGTCGGCGTTGCCGCGGCCATCACACCGTGGAACTTCCCCATGTCCATGATCCCGCGCAAGGTGGCCCCTGCCCTTGCCGCGGGCTGCACCATGGTGGTCAAACCCGCCAGCGCCACACCTTACAGCGCACTGGCCATGGCAGAGCTGGCCATGCGCGTGGGCATTCCCGCCGGCGTGTTCAACGTTGTTACCGGCAGCGCACGCAGCATTGGCAACGAAATCACGTCCAACCCGCTGGTGCGCAAACTGAGCTTTACCGGCTCCACAGCCGTGGGCCTGCAGCTGGCAACCCAGTGCGGTGCAACGCTCAAGCGTCTTTCCATGGAACTGGGCGGCAACGCCCCCTTCCTTGTGTTTGACGACGCCGACATGGACAAGTCCGTGACCATGGCCATGGGCTGCAAATTCCGCAATGCCGGGCAAACATGCATCTGCGCCAACCGTTTTCTGGTGCAGGACCGGGTGGTGGAAGACTTCACCACCAACCTGCTCGACCACATTACGGCCCTGCGCGTGGGCGACGGCCTCAAGCCGGAAACGGACATGGGGCCGCTCATCAACGCCGACGCTGTGGAGCATACCGACGCGCTGGTCAGGGATGCGGTGGAAAAAGGCGCGCAGCTGTTGATTGGCGGTAAACCCCACAGCCTGGGCGGCAATTTTTACGAACCCACCCTGCTGCTGGGCCTTACGCCAGAGATGCGCATTTTCCGCGAGGAAATTTTCGGCCCCGTGGCGGCAATCATGCCCTTTGACACAGAAGAAGAGGCCGTGGAACTTGCCAACCTTACGGAATTCGGCCTTGCCTCCTACGTGTGCACCCGCGACATGCCCCGCATCTGGCGGCTTTTCAACAAGCTTCAGTACGGCATGGCGGGCTTCAACGACGCTGGCCTTGCCGCAGCCGAGACTCCCTTTGGCGGCGTGAAGTTCAGCGGCATTGGTCGCGAGGGCAGCCGGGAAGGACTGCAGGAATACATGGAAACCCATTATGCTTTGCTGGGTGGGCTGAACTGACACACCCGCAGGGAGTAACCATGCCCGAACGCATGCCTGTTGTCGCCGGGCGCTTTTACCCCGACGCGCCCGATGTGCTGCAAGCGGAAGTGCGGTCATTTCTTGCAGCTGGCAAAAGCTATTCGGCCACCGCGCCTCTTGATCCCGACCACAAGGCATCTGCGCGTCTGAGCGGCCTCATGCTGCCCCACGCGGGCTATGTGTTTTGCGGCAAGGTTCTGGGGGCAACGCTGACCAGCCCGCTGGGGCAAACATCCGCCGGTGCCAGCCTGCCAGAGCGCCTCATTATTCTTTGCCCCAATCACACTGGCAGGGGTGCTCCCCTTGCCGTATGGCCCCAGGGCTCATGGCGCACGCCGCTGGGCAACATGCCCGTAGATGCCGCCATGGCCGCAGCATTGTGCGGATCGGGCGGTTTTGTGCCCGACATGCAGGCTCACCTTGATGAACACTCCATCGAGGTACTGCTGCCATTCTTGCAATGCCTGCCGCCGCCCCGGGGCAAGGCTGGTGCCATACGCAGCATCACACCCGTTTGCGTGGGAACCATGCAGCACAACTCCCTGCTGCAGGCAGGGCTGGCACTCGCCGAGGTGGTGCGCCAGTGCGAAAAAAACGGGGACCGTGTGGGTATCATTGTAAGCTCGGACATGAACCATTTCGACAATCAGGAAGCCACCATGCACAAGGACGCGCTGGCCCTCTCGCAGGCTCTGGCCTGCGACCCCGAAGGCCTGCTTGCGGTGGTGGAACGGCACAGGATCACCATGTGCGGTGCGGCCCCCATGGCGCTGGCCCTGTTTGCCGCCCATGCGCTTGGCGAACCATGGGCAGAGCTGTGCCTGTACGATACCTCGGCCACGGCATCGGGCGACACGCACCGCGTGGTTGGCTATGCGGGCCTGCGTTTTGGGCTTGCCTGATCCGGCCCATCCACACCTCGGTGAATAACAGAACCATGCGGCAGCGGATCCGTTCCGCTGCCGTTTTTTATGGTGCGCGCCCTTGCTGTTATTTTTTGCGCATTGTGCACACCGTCGCATAAAACCCAAAATTACGCGCCAATTCTTGTCAAAAACGCTCTTGCAACCCCGTGTTGTCAATTACAGACATGCAACAGAAAGCTCCGCATGTCTGGACAGGGTGGGGCAAGTTTGCCACTATGCGGCATCACAAAACCAAGGGGATTACCATGGAAGTGTGCATCGCTTATCTGCGTGGCAGACCGATAATGCTGGAGCTGCGGGACGGCATAGCCTACCTCGACAGCGAGCCCCAGCCCATCAAATATCTCGACGAGGCAAAGCTTCAGGAATTCACCGACTCCATCCGGTCCATTCCGTACTCCGCCGATCCTGGCTATCAGGCGCTGGTCAATTCCAAGCGCGCGGCCTTTATCGTTACGCTGCTCGGCAGTGCCGTAGGCGAGGAATGTGTTTCCAAGCTGACCCACCTGCTGGATCATGTGCATTACGACGTTCTGGAGTATCTGGGCGAAACCGGAGAAGAAGATGCTTGAAATCCGTGATCTGCATGTTTCGGTCAAGGGCACGCCCGTGCTCAAGGGCATCGACCTGCATGTTCGCCCTGGCGAAACATTCATTCTTTTTGGCCCCAACGGCTCCGGCAAAACTACCCTGCTCATGACCCTCATGGGCTTTGCGGGGTACGAGGTCACGCAGGGCCAGATCGTCTACAAGGGTACAGACATTACCAACGCGCCCATGTACGAGCGTGCGCGCCTTGGCATTGGCATGTCGTTTCAGCGCCCCCCCACCATCCACGGGCTGCCCACGGGCAAACTGGTGGAACTGTGTGGCCGTGGCCGCGAGCTGGATATAGAAGGCATGGCCCGCAAGGTGCATTTTGACCATTTTCTTGAACGCGATGTGAACGCGGGCTTCTCGGGCGGCGAGATCAAGCGCTCTGAACTGCTGCAGCTCATGGCCCAAAAGCCCGACCTGCTGCTCTTTGACGAACCGGAATCGGGCGTGGACCTTGAAAACATGGCCCTCGTGGGCAAGACCGTGCGTTTTCTGCTCGACGGCATGCCCGACCGATGTTGCGCCACGCTGGCGCAACGCGAAAAGGTGCGTTCCACCAGCGGCCTCATCATCACCCACACCGGCCATATTCTTGAATATGTCAACGCCCACCGGGGGCAGGTCATGTATCAGGGCAAGCTGTGCTGCGAGGCGCGGCCCCGTGAAATTCTCGACCACATCGCCACCCACGGCTATCAGGAATGTCTGCGCTGCCTTACCGGCGACATGGTTGGCAAAATTGCGGAGGCGCCCCTTAAATGAGCTCTGTAAATCTTTCCCGCTTTCAGTTTAACGGCGGCGAAAACGCCGCGCCCATCGAAAACCTTGCCGCCCTGCCCCGCGAGGATCAGGAACGTCTGGTGCTGGCCGGTATTGATGTGCACGACCACACATCGAGCGGTGCGTTCATGCAGCTCAACCACGCTGGCGTGCACTGCGAAACCCGCCACGAGGGCCTCGACCTCATGGATATCCGCACGGCGCTGAAAAAATTCGACGGACTGCCCCAGTATTTCTGGAAGCTGCTGAATCCTGAAAAGGATGAATTTACGCGCATGGCGCAGGAGCAGTGCAACGGCGGCTACTTTGTGCGGGCGCGCAAGGGCGTAAAAATCGCCCAGCCCGTGCAGTCGTGCATGTTTATCAAGGGGCACGGCGCGGGCCAGAGCATCCACAATATTGTGGTGGTGGAAGAAGGCGCAGAGCTGCATATTCTTGGTGGCTGCGCCACTGCCCACGATGCCAGGGATGCCGCGCACCTCGGCGTGACAGAATATTATGTGGAAAAAGGCGGCAAGCTCACCTTTACCATGATCCACAACTGGGGCGACAGCACCACGGTGCGCCCCCGCTCTGCTGGCATTGTTGAAGCCGGGGGCGAGTTTCAGAACAATTACATACTGCTCAAGCCCGTGGGCGACCTGCAGATGTACCCCACCATGACCCTGGCCGGAGCCGGAGCCGTGGCCCGATTCAATTCTGTTGTGGTGGCTCCCACCGGTTCGTATGTGGACTGCGGCAACCGCATTGATCTGGCCGCCCCCGAAACGCGCGGCGAAATCATCTCGCGCGTTGTCACCACCGGCGGCACGGTCATCAACCGTGGCTTTATCGGCGCATCTGCCGCGCCCGCAAAGGGCCACCTTGAATGCAAGGGGCTCATACTCGGTGGCGGGCGCATGCACGCCATCCCCGAGCTCGACAGCAACCAGGACGGCGTGGAACTTTCGCACGAGGCCGCCGTGGGCAAGATCGCGCAGGAGGAAATTGAATACCTCATGGCGCGCGGTCTGGACGAAGACGAAGCCGCGGCCACCATTGTGCGGGGCTTTTTGAATGTGGACATCATGGGTCTGCCCGCTCCGCTGAAAAAGGCCATGGACGAACAGATATCCCTGCTGGAAGCGGGCAACGCCATGTAGCAGGGGCGATTTTTGCGGCCAGCCCGTAGCCCCCGATACGCCCACTTGACCGAAGCCAGCCTTGCAGCTATATTTCCCCTCCTTGGGGCCTATAGCTCAGTTGGTAGAGCCTCCGGCTCATAACCGGCCCGTCCCAGGTTCAAGTCCTGGTGGGCCCACCAAGAACTGTTCAGACAAAGTCCGTCAAAGTCCGTAAGACCTTGACGGACTTTGCTTTTATGGCAAAGCACACTTCTTTAAAGTCCGGCAAGGTTCGTTGACAGCCTCAATTTTTTTGGGGTAACTTTTAGGGGTAACTCATACCTAGCGAGAATTGTTACCCCCAAAGAGTTACCCCAATGCCTATCTCTGATACCGCTCTTCGCAACGCTAAGCCCCAAGCCAAGCCGTATAAGCTCTATGATGCGGACGGCCTTTTCATCATTGTTACCCCTTCTGGGGGTAAGTGGTGGCGACTCAAATACCGCTTCGGTGGCAAAGAAAAACTACTTTCGCTCGGGACTTACCCTGAAACTGGCCTCAAAGATGCCAGAGGTAAACGCGATGAAGCCCGGAAGCTAATCGCCCAAGGCATCGACCCCAGCGCCCAACGGCAAGCGATTAAAGCCAGCATCACCAGTGCAGACCAAGATTCTTTTGAAGTCGTGACGCGGGAATGGTTCGACAAGCATGTGGTCAACCTCGCCCCCAGCTACAGCAAAAAAATACGCTCCCTTTTTGAACGCCAAATTTTCCCAGTGCTCGGGGCCAAGCCCATTGCAGAAGTTGAGCCCACTGACGTTTTGAACGCAGCGCGCCACGTTGAGCAAACCGGTGCCATCGAAACAGCCCACCGCCTGATTCAAATTTGTGGGCAGGTATTTCGCTACGCCATTGCCACGGGCCGGACAAAATATGATGTTTCCACCGGCCTTCACGCCGCCCTGCCCAAGGTCAACGTTAAGCACATGGCCACGCTCACCGATAAAAAACGTATTGGACAACTTCTGCGGGCCATTGATGCCTACGGTGGATTTTTCTCCGTGCGCTGCGCCCTCAGGCTGGCTCCACTTCTTTTCGTGCGCCCAGGTGAGCTACAGAAGGCAGAATGGGCAGAGCTTGATCTTCCTGCGGCAGAATGGCGGATCCCGGCCAGCAAAATGAAAATGCGGCAGCGTCATATTGTCCCACTATCCCGCCAAGCCCTTTCTATCCTTTCCGAACTTCACCCATACACGGGCAACGGACAGTTTTTGTTTCCATCTATCCGCACATACGCGAGGCCTTCAATCAGGTGCACCGCTACAGCAAGGAGAGCTTCAACAGCGAGCACTCCCTGTTCAAATACCTGCAACTGTTTGTGATCTCCAACGGCACAGATACGCGCTATTTTGCCAACACCACGCAGCGCAACAAAAACAGCTTTGACTTCACCATGAACTGGGCCAAGGCCGACAACAGCCTTATCAAAGACCTCAAAGACTTTACCGTCACCTTTTTTCAAAAAAACACTCTGCTCAGCGTGCTGCTGCACTATTCGGTGTTTGACGTCAACAATACCCTGCTCGTCATGCGCCCCTACCAGATCGCGGCCACAGAACGCATTTTGTGGAAGATCAACAATGCCTGCCAGACCAAAAGGTTGAGCACGACCGAAAGCGGCGGCTACATCTGGCATACCACGGGCTCCGGCAAAACCCTTACCAGCTTCAAGGCGGCGCGCCTTGCCACAGAGCTTGAGTGCATCGACAAGGTCTTTTTTGTGGTTGACCGCAAAGATCTGGATTACCAGACCATGAAGGAATACCAGCGTTTTTCGCCCAGCAGCGTCAACGGCTCGGAAAACACAGCCGGGCTCAAGCGCAATCTGGACAAGGACGACAACAAGATCATCGTCACCACCATCCAGAAGCTCAACAACCTCATGAAAGACGAGGCCGACCTGCCCATCTACAGCAGGCAGGTGGTCTTTATTTTTGACGAATGCCACCGCAGCCAGTTTGGTGAGGCGCAAAAGAACCTGAAAAAAAAGTTTAAAAAATACATCCAGTTCGGCTTTACGGGCACGCCGATTTTTCCGCAAAACGCCCTTGGTGCAGAAACCACCGCCAGCGTGTTTGGCCGCGAGCTGCATTCCTATGTCATCACCGACGCCATCCGTGATGAAAAGGTGCTCAAGTTCAAGGTGGACTACAACGACGTGCGCCCGCAGTTCAAGGCCATCGAAACCGAGATTGACGAAACAAAGCTCAGCGCGGCAGAGAACCGGCAGGCCCTGCTGCACCCCGAGCGCATACGCGAGATCACCCAGTACATTCTGAACAACTTTCGGCAAAAGACCCACCGTTTTCAGATGGGGGCCAAGGGCTTTAACGCCCTGTTTGCCGTCAGCAGCGTGGATGCCGCCAAGCTGTATTACGAATCGTTCAAGGCCTTGCAGAGCAGCAGCGCCAATCCGCTCAAGGTGGCTACCATCTTCTCCTTTGCCGCCAATGAAGAGCAGGACGCCGTGGGCGATATTCAGGATGAAACCTTTGACGTCTCCGCCATGAACAGCAGCGCCAAGGAATTTTTGGGCGCGGCCATAGCCGACTACAACGCGCTGTTCAAAACCAACTTTAGCGTAGAGAGCAAGGCCTTCCAGAACTACTACCGCGACCTCGCCCAGCGCGTGCAAAATCAGGAAGTTGACCTGCTGATCGTGGTGGGCATGTTCCTTACCGGCTTTGACGCCCCCACGCTCAACACCCTGTTTGTGGATAAAAATCTGCGCTACCACGGCCTTATGCAGGCTTATTCCCGCACCAACCGCATTTTTAACGCCACCAAAACCTTTGGCAATATCGTTACCTTCCGCGATCTGGAGCAGGCGACCATCGACGCCATCACCCTGTTTGGCGATAAAAACACCAAGAACGTGGTGCTCGAAAAAAGCTACAAAGAGTACATGGAGGGCTTTACCGATGTGCTCACCGGCGAGGCGCGGCGCGGTTTTGTGGATGTGGTGCGGGAGCTGGAGCAGCGCTTTCCCGACCCCTCGGCCATTGAAAAAGAGTCGGACAAAAAGGCCTTTGTCAAACTGTTTGGCGAGTATCTGCGTGTAGAAAGCGTGCTGCAAAACTACGACGAGTTTGCCAGCCTCAAGGCCCTGCAAAACGTGGACATGGACGACCCTGCGGCGGTTGAGGCCTTCAAGGCCGCGCACTACCTCACGGATGAGGATCTGACCGCCCTGCGGGCTGTCGCCGTGCCCTCTGAACGGAAAATTCAGGACTACCGCTCAACGTACAACGACGTGCGCGAGTGGCTGCGCCGCGAAAAATCCGCCAGCAACAAAGACGCCACAACCGTCGATTGGGACGATGTTGTCTTTGAAATCGACCTGCTCAAATCGCAGGAAATCAATCTGGACTACATTCTTGAACTGATTTTTGAAAAGAACAAAAAGGTCAGGGACAAGGCCGCACTGGTTGAAGACGTGCGCCGGGTGATCCGCGCCAGCCTGGGCAACCGCGCCAAGGAGAGCCTGCTGGTCGATTTTATCAACCAGACCGATCTGGATGAGCTTGGCGACAAGGCCGGCGTGATTGAAGCCTTCTTTGCCTATGCCCGGGCTGAGCAGCAGCGCGAAGTACAGGAACTGATCAGCGGCGAAAACCTGAATGAAGAGGCGGCAAAACGCTATATCACGGCCTCGCTCAAGCGGGAATTTGCCAGCGAACACGGCACGGAGCTGAACGCCCTTCTGCCCAAGATGAGCCCACTGAACCCGCAGTACCTCAAAAAGAAGCAAGGAGTTTTTCAGCGCATCGCGGCCTTTGTGGAAAAATTCAAGGGCGTGGGCGGGCAGCTGTAGCGGTTAACAGTGCCCAATTTGGCTCTACCCTGATTTTATTGGGGTAACTTTAGGGGTAACTATTTTTTTCAATAAAAAATAGCTATTATATTTTATGCAATTATACCATATATTCAGTTGGTGGTGGGCACCAAGAATTGCTCAGTCAAAGTCCGCCGAAGTTGCAGAACTTCGGCGGACTTTGCTTTTATGACAGACGGGCATAGATGCCTACGGTAACTTCTTCACCGTGTGCTGTGCCCTTATCCAGTGCCAGTGACTAACCCACGCCCCTTGTTCTCCAGTTCGATGTTAGTATGCGGGCAATTCCGTAACCATAGGCAGCACCTACTTTTAGATCACGTAAAATTGAAGCCCAAATGTTGGCTTTAGCAATGACGCCCTGGCCATCCGAAACCATTTTATACTGTGTACAACGAAATTTCGTTTAAAATAGCAAAATATGCTTTCCTGCTTCTGAAGCACTCCACGCACACACAAGCACAATATACTGAAATTTAAAAGTAAAATAACATGGCGCACTTTTTGAAAGACATGGTTCATTGAGCTGCTAGTGAATCCATCTTTAGGAAAAGCAGGCAAGGATAAAACAAGCAGAATATAGGTCGCTCAGCGTGGTAAAGGCTACTTGCCAAGCTGCTTTATCACGTAGGGCCCTCTACTTTGCTTCATCAAGGTTTGGCGTAATTGCAGCCGAACAGAACCATGAACTTTTGAGGTGTGATGATGTCAAAATTCGCAACGCCGCAGTTGGACCAGCTTGAAAGCGGCCCCTGGCCGAGCTTTGTGTCTGATATCAAGCAGGAAGCGGCGCATCGAGCGGCCAATGCCAATAATGTTGAATATCAGATTCCTGTGGACTGTCCTGAAGACCTTCTGGGTGTGCTTGAGCTTTCCTACAACGAAATGGAAACTCACTGGAAGCACGGCGGCATCGTCGGCGTGTTCGGATACGGCGGCGGCGTTATCGGCCGTTACTGCGACCAGCCCGAAATGTTCCCCGGCGTGGCTCACTTCCACACCATGCGTGTGGCACAGCCTTCCGGTAAGTATTACCACAGCAAGTTCCTGCGCGACCTGTGCGACATTTGGGATCTGCGTGGTTCCGGTCTGACCAACATGCACGGTTCCACCGGTGACATCGTGCTGCTCGGTACCCAGACTGCCCAGCTGGAAGAAATCTTCCACGAACTGACCCACAACATGAACGTTGACTTGGGTGGTTCGGGCTCCAACCTGCGTACCCCTGAATCTTGCCTTGGCCAGTCGCGCTGCGAATATGCCTGCTACAACACGCAGGACATGTGCTACCAGCTGACCATGGACTATCAGGACGAACTGCACCGCCCCGCCTTCCCCTACAAGTTCAAGTTCAAGTTCGACGGTTGCCCCAACGGCTGCGTGTGCGCCATGGCGCGCTCTGACTTTGCCGTTGTCGGTACCTGGAAGGACGACATCAAGATCGACCAGGACGCCGTGAAGGGCTACGTGGGCGGCGAATTCGCCCCCAACGCTGGCGCTCACTCCGGTCGTGACTGGGGCAAGTTCGACATCCAGAAGGAAGTCGTTGACCTGTGCCCCTCCAAGTGCATGAAGTGGGACGGCTCCAAGCTTTCCATCAAGACCGCCGACTGCGTGCGCTGCATGCACTGCATCAACACCATGCCCCGCGCTCTGCACATCGGTGACGAACGCGGCGCGAGCATCCTCGTGGGCGCCAAGGCTCCCGTGGTGGACGGCGCCCAGATGGGTTCGCTGCTCGTGCCTTTCGTCTCCTGTGAAGCCCCTTACGATGACGTGAAAGAAGTCATCGAAAAGATTTGGGACTGGTGGATGGAAGAAGGCAAGAACCGCGAGCGCGTGGGTGAAACCATGAAGCGCCTGTCGTTCCAGAAGCTGCTGGAAGTCACCGACACTCCCGCCGCTGCCTACCATGTGAAGGAACCGCGTTCCAACCCGTACATCTTCTTCAAGGAAGAAGAAGTGCCCGGCGGCTGGACCCGCGACCTCGCTGCTTACCGCAAACGCCATCAACGCTAGTCAAAGGGGGAGAAGAACATGGCTTTTATTTCTTCCGGGTACAATCCCGCAAAACCGATGGAAGGCCGTATCAGCGATATTGGCCCCCGCAAATATAATGAATTCTTCCCACCGGTAATTGCCAGAAACTTTGGCAAGTGGCTCTATCACGAAATTCTGGAGCCCGGCGTGCTCGTGCATGTGGCCGAAAGCGGAGAAACCTGCTACACGGTGCGCATTGGCGGCACCCGTACCATGTCCATTACTCACATCCGAGAACTGTGCGACATAGCTGACAAATATTGCGGTGGGCACCTGCGCTGGACAACTCGGAGCAACATTGAATTCATGGTGGAAGACAAAGCCACCATGGAAGCCTTGCGCGACGACCTGAACAGCCGCAAATTTGACGGTGGCTCGTTCAAGTTTCCCGTAGGCGGTACTGGCGCGGGCATCAGCAACATGGTGCACACTCAAGGTTGGCTGCACTGCCACACCCCCGCAACCGACGCCTCTGGCCCGGTTAAGGCCGTGATGGACGCCTTGTTTGAAGAATTTAAAGACATGCGCATGCCCGCCCCCGTTCGCATCGCGCTTGCTTGCTGCATCAACATGTGCGGCGCTGTGCACTGCTCGGACATCGGCCTTGTGGGTATCCACCGCAAACCCCCGATGGTCGACCACGAATGGGCTGACCAGCTGTGCGAAATCCCCCTGGCCGTGTCTGCCTGCCCCACCGCCGCTGTACGCCCCACCAAGGTGGAATACAACGGCAACAAGGTGAACTCCATCGCCATCAAGGAAG
>NZ_WASP01000004.1:0-24811 GCF_009712225.1 Desulfovibrio sp.
GCCATCACCCTGACGAGCGGGACGGGCTTCCTGCGTGGGCGTGGCACCGGGCACAGGGCGAGAAATAATACGAACCTGCGGAGCGGCAGGAGCCTCGGCGCGGGGTGCGCGACGCTGTGCAACGCCGTCTTCAGCGCCGTCGGCGGATTCGCTGCGAGGCTCGGAAGCACGCTGCGGCAGGGTGGGTGCGGAAGAGCCCTCGGGCATGGCCGAGGCATCGGGGCGCGCCACGCGGGCGGCCTTGGCGGCCTTGTCCTGGGCTTCGGCCTTTTCAGCCGGGGCTTCCACAACCTTGGCGGCGGGTGCTGCTTCGGTGGCCTTGGCGGCTTCCACAACCGGGGCCGCGGCGGGTGCTGCGGCAGCGGGGGCTTCCACTACTTCGGCTTCGGTACGGTCGCTGGGGCGGCTGATAACGCGCGCGGGCGAAATAACCTTGGCGGGCTTGACGATGCGCGCCTTGGCTTCTGCCGCAGGGGCAGCAGCCGGCTCGGCCTTGGGGGCCTTGGGCGCAACGGGTTCTTCCACCTTGGCGGCGGGTGCCGCTTCGGTTACGGGTTCGGCCACAGGGGCCTTTTCCTTGGGGGCGTCCAGTTCGACCGGCGCGGCAACGGGGGCTTCCTGCGCAGCGGATTCCGCTTCCAGCGGGGAGTCCTTGCGGCGGCGGCGCACGATAACGCTGGGGTGCGAACCGGTGCGCTCCGCATCAACCTGTTTCTGTTCGGCAAAGTAGTCGCGCAAGCGAGTGGCCTCCTCTGAGGTGACGGAACCGGTAGCGGATTTTACCGGCATGCCGAGTTCACGCGCGGCACGCAGCACATCCTTGGAATCCTGCGAGATATCCCCGCACAGATCCTTAATTTTTATCTTATCATCAGACATGTTTTCCCCCCTTGCGCCGTGTTCCGGGCCTGTACTTCGCGAACTTGGCCGCGCATACAGGATCGGAACATACATACCAGCCTCTGCCCGGTCTGGTTTTTTCTGCGTCTAAAGTCAAAATTCCCTGCTCCGCCAGCACATGACGGTCGAGGTCGGCCTTGGGAAAGCGGCGGCGGCAGATGACGCACATACGCTCCGGCCCATCACAGGCCTGCTCCCCGCCTTCAACGGGCGCAGCGTTATTCTTTTGCATCTCCGCTTTCCGTAGCGGCGGGCTTTGACAGCTCCACCGCCGAGGATTCGGGGGTGCTTTCTACAATCGGGGCCAGGAAGTTGATAGCCGAGCGCAGGTCTGCAATGCGGGCCGCGCTGATGGTGAGCTTGTCGGAAAGTTCCTGGTCCGTGGCCTCGCGCAGTTTGTCCAGCGAGCTGTAGCCCGCAGCCAGAAGCGCCTCAATGGAAACTTCGGCCACACTGGCAACCTGTTCAAGGCCGTGGCCAATGGCATTGGCCTCGTTGTAGCGGGTCTCTGTAAATATATCGACCTTCCAGCCAAGCAGGCGCGCGGCCAGCTTGACGTTCTGGCCCTTGCGGCCAATGGCGTTGGTCAGCTGGTCGTCGGGCACGATGACTTCAAGAAGGTTTTCTTCTTCATCCACCACGATGCGCGAAACCAGGGCCGGGGCCAGGGCATTGCGGGCATAGGTGGCAATGTCGGCGCTCCACACCACGATGTCGATGCGTTCGCCGTGCAGTTCCTGCACGATGTTCTGGATGCGCGAACCGCGCACGCCAACGCAGGCACCCACGGGATCAACGTCGCGCTCACGCGAGAGCACGGCAACCTTGGCGCGCGAACCGGGGTCGCGGGCCACGCCCATGATCTGCACGACACCGTCGTCAACTTCGGGCACTTCGCGGCGGAAGAGGGCGGCCATATAGTCGCGGTGCGAGCGGGAGACAACGACCTGTGGGCCGCGGCCTTCCTGGCGCACTTCAATAATAAGAGCCTGCACGCGGTCACCGCGCTTGTAGTGCTCGCGGGGAATCTGTTCCTCACGCGGCAAAATGGCTTCGGTGCGGCCCAAGTTCACAACCCAGCCGCCCTTGTCGCGGCGCTGCACGATGCCCGACACGATTTCGCCCACGCGGTCCTTGTATTCGGTGTAGATGATTTCCTGCTCTGCATCACGCATGCGCTGGATGATCACCTGCTTGGCAGACTGGGCGGCAATACGGCCCAAGTCTTCCACCTTGACGCGGAAACCCATTTCGTCGTCCACCTGCACGGAAGGATCGTGCTTGATGGCTTCGGAATATTCGATCTGGGTGTCGGGATTGGCGAAATCGTCGTCTTCCATGACGATTTTGAACTGGTAGACCTCAATGTCGCCGGTTTCGTCATTGTAGGTCACCTCAACGTCCATATCCTCGCTGAAGCGGCGCAGCACCGAGGTGCGCACGGCTTCTTCAAGCGTGACGATGAGCATGTTGCGGTCAAGACCCTTATCTTTGCTGATCTGGTCGATGGCCTTTTTGAGTTCAAGATTCATGGGTGCCTCCGGCTGCTGGCGCTGCGGCGTAAATATCTCTGGTTACTGCGGCATGCGGTGGGCCAGTGCTTCTGGCCACGCAATGAGGTTGTGCAGTTGCGTCAGGTTTTACAGGTTCTCTTCAGAACCGCTTGATTTAGATTTTTTTGTTTTGCCCGGCTTGCCTTCGGCCTTGCCCTTGCTGGCCTGGGCCTTGCCGGCCGGCGCTTTTGCACGCCCCTTGCCCGGCTTTTGCGGCTGCCTGAAAATGTACATGCGGCTTGCCCGGCGCACAGCCTCCCAGGGAATGACCACAGGGGGCAGGGCTTCGGGCATCACGTCGCCCTCTGGCGAAATGGTGGCGGGGGCCAGAGTAAAAGAATCGTCTTCTACCGCAAGCAGTTCGCCGCGCCAGATGCGGCGGGGGCCGCCGTGCGAGGGGTTGGGGCCTTCGGGCGCGCCTTCGTTGATGGCTACGGCCCTGAGCAGGCGGGCCTCAACCACATCGCCCATGTAGTGGCGCATCTGGTCAAGGCTGAAAAAAAGGCGTGTAAGGCCGGGGGTGGAAACCTCCAGCACATACGCTTCGGGAATGGTGTCTTCTACCTCAAGGGCAAGGGCCACATGGCGCGAAATTTCTTCGCACTGGCCAAGAGAGGCAGAAAGCGCGACCAGGGCGGGCGCATCGGTATCGTCGTTGTCGAGGGGAGCGGGGTCGGGCTGAGCGTCGGTTGCCGCAGAAAACGGCACGTCAACAAAGAGCCGAACTACAGTGCGCCCGGCACGGACGATTTCCACCCCCCAGATAACCAGACCCAGTGAGGTTGCCACGGGTTCGGCAAGGCGAGCGATGGTTTCTTTGAGTGCGTCGTCGGTCATTCGTTTCTTAGAGCATTCCTTTGCGCTGCAAATGCGCTTGCCTGGCGGGTTCGTCCTGTCACAAGGACAAAAAAAAGGGGGCCCATTCAGGCCACCCCGCAGGAACTGCGTTCCGCATCAGGATGAACAGTGGCGTGAACGCCAACTGCTTTGAATGGGTTTCATTATCTTGATGAAAAAAAATTGTCAAGGTGTTTGTGGCAGGCAGACAATAAATGACAAATTGTGCAGTCGTAGCTTGATTGATGGATCAATCTTATCGTAAAATGTCAAAAAAGACACAATCTTTTTCGGAAAACTAATTTTTTTTCAATAACTGCCGAAATGCAGATTGAGAAGGAAGTTTTGACGCAGCACCATTGGCAGTGGGATGCGTCAGTTTTACAGATGCTGGCAGAGGGGCCGCAGTGCAGCCCGGATATAAGCTTAGAATATGCTTGAAAGTGAGGTAGTTCTGTGAATTTCAAATTTCTCTTGAGCTGTTGCACGGTGGCCCTGCTTGCGGCTGGACTGGGCTTTGGCGCAACCTATGTGACCGGCATGGCGCTTGCGGGCGTGGCGGTCAGCAGCCTTGTGGCGGCACTTGGAGCCTTTGCTGTTGGCCGCGCTCTGTGGGGCGGCGCCGTGAGCCAGGCTGTGGATGCCGTATGCGGCATTGCCGCCATGCCGGGCAATCTGGTTCACACCGACGACCCCGCGCTCAAGCCCCTCTTCTCGCGCCTTGAAGACCTGCGTCAGGTGTACAAGAACGACAAGGAATACAAGGACGGCATACTGCGCGGCCTGCCCATGCCCTATCTGCTGGTAGATACCAAGGAACGTGCGCTCAGCACCAACCGCGCCTGTCTGAACATGCTTGAAATTGACGACAGCATAGAGTCGTGCCTTGGCAAAACACTGGCGGAGCTGTTCTATAACGACCCCACCCGCAAGACCGCCGTGGGCAAAAGCATAGCCACCGGTGAGTGCTTCAAGAACCTTGAGGTCACCATTGGCGGCCACAAGGGCGGTAGGGTAAACGTGCTGGCCAACGTGTTTCCCATCTACAATTCCGGTGGCGAATGCATTGGCGGCATGTGCGTGTACGTGGACATGACCGCTCTCAACAATGCCCAGCGTGAAATTACTGAAAAGAACCAGCGCATGGCCGAAGTGGCTCAGGCGCTGGAAGAAACCATGGACGAGCTGGCAAAGATTGTTGAGGCCCTTACCTCCAGCATCCGTCAGTCTGACAAGAACGCCGCCGTGGCTGCCGGCCAGCTGGGCGAGGCTGCGTCGGCCATGGGACACATGAATTCCAGGGTGCAGGAAGTGGCCATCAATGCGGATAAAGCCGCGGAGGCCTCTGCCCACACCATGACCAAGGCGACCACCGGCGCCGAGGTGGTGCAAAACGCCCTGCACGGCATTGAAAACGTGCACAAGGTCACGCTTGAGCTGCGTACGGACATGGCGCAGCTGGAAACGCACGCCCGCGCAATCACGGAAATCATGAACGTCATCTCCGACATTGCCGACCAGACCAACCTGCTGGCTCTCAACGCCGCCATCGAAGCGGCCCGCGCTGGCGAAGCCGGACGCGGTTTTGCCGTGGTGGCCGACGAGGTGCGCAAGCTGGCTGAAAAGACCATGGCCTCCACCACTGACGTGGGTCGCGCCATCAATTCCATTCAGCAGAGCGCCGCCAAGAGCATGGCCTCCATGGACAATGCCGTGCAGCAGGTGGAGCAGGCCACAGATTTTGCCAAGCAGTCTGGTCAGGCTCTGGATGATATCGTGGGCACGGTGGAAGACACCGTTGGTCAGGTCAAGGCCATTGCCGCCGCCAGCGAGGAACAGTCTGCCGCCAGCGGCGAAATCAACCACACCATCGAGCAGGTCAACCGCATGGTGGCCGATACCTCTGAATCCATGGGCCACGCAAATCAGGAAACCAGCAAGTTGCAGGAACTGACCGGCAAGCTTGAAGACCTGACGGCGCAGCTTAAAGAGTAGCACAAATTAGCCGCAAGGCAGTACAAGACCCGTTTCCATCGTTTGTTACGCTGGAAACGGGTCTTTTGTTTTGTCTGAAATGTCAGGCTGCTAGTCTGGGGCGTGCGCGCCCAGCACCATTTCGAGCACGGCGTCGGCCAGCAGGGCCGCCGCCTCGGTAACGCGCGGGGCCAGTGGAGGGGCCAGCATCACATCGGTGCTGAAGTCGCCCACCAGCACCAGATTGCCCAGGTGCCGCTTGCCCATGGCCTTGCCGCCCCAGCCTCCCATGCCCGAGGCGCTGGCGATGCGGTAGCCGCCCAGCAGGGCTGTTTCCACCAGCAGGGTTTTGTCGTCCGGGCCGTCGAAAGCCTCTACCCAGATGGGGCAGGCGGGCAGCAGGGTGCCGATGTTGTGCTGGTCCATGCGCATGCGGCGGGTTTCCACCTGGATGGCCGGATTCAGCTCCAGCAGCAGTTCGGCCAGAGCCTCCACCTTGGGGCGGCCCACATGCCGGGGCCAGTACTGCTGGCGGTTGAGATTCGAGGCGTCCACCACATCGTCGTCCACCACCAGCATATTGCCAATGCCGCTGCGGGCCAGCATGAGCGCCGCGTTGGAGCCCAGCCCGCCTGCACCGGCTATGCCCACGCGTGCCGAACTCAGGGCGTCTATCTGTTCCGGACTAAGGTAGCGGGCAAGCCCGGTATGAAGCGCATTATGCATGGGTGCATCCATTGTGGAAAAATGTTGGACGACAGGCTGCTGTTGCCCGCAGGGCGGCCCGGCAGGTACCAGACCGCCTTGCGGCGGGCATATCTTTATACGGCGACGGGGTCTTCCCAGTCCTTGAGCACGGCCTGATAGCCAATGCCAGCAAGGGAAGCGGCCATTTCTTCAAGGCTGCGGCAGTCAGTGATTTCAAATTGGCCGGGATTGTGCAGATCTTCTGTGGCGCGGCCACCCACGGCGGTGGATACACCTGCTGAAACGCGGGTAACGCCGATCGGTACGAGATGGTCGCGCATAAAGGCGCTCTCGCGGCTGGAGCAGGTGATGCCCGCGCGCGGCAAAAAGCAGCGCATGGCCGTAACGTACTGCACCAGCTGACGGTCGTCCACGGCGTACTGTACGTCAAAGCTGCCCTCGTGCGGGCAGATGCGCGGTATGGAAACGCTCATGTCCACACCGGGGTAGTGGCGTTGCAGCCACCATGCGTGCAGGCCCGTGGCAAAGGCATCCTGCTCGAACGATTCCAGACCCAGCAGCGCACCCACGCCAATGGAACGTATGCCGCCCTCTGCGGCGCGCTGGGGCGCATTGAGCCTGAAACCGTAGTCGTGCTTGGGCCCCACGGGGTGCAGCCACGCGTACAAGTCGGGATTATATGTCTCCTGAAACATGGTCATACTGTCCACCCCGGCATCGACCAGCAGCCTGTATTCGTCTGTGGTGAGCGAGTAGACTTCAACCCCCACCGAGGCAAAGCGCGGCTTGATGCGGCGGGCCGCGTCGGCAATGTACTGCGGCGAGGACAGATGCCGGGCATCTCCGGTGAGCAGCAAAATGTGCTGAAAGCCCTTGTCGGCGATCACGTCCGCTTCTGCGGCGGCTTCGTCAATGCTCAGGTGACGGCGGGGCTGTTTGTTTTTGGCGTTAAAGCCGCAGTACCGGCACTGGTTGGTGCAGACATCCGATATATAGAGCGGGGTAAAGATATTCACGGCCCTGCCAAAAAAACGCAGGGTCAGGTCGCGCGCACGCTGGGCCATGGACTCAAGGTGCGGGGCTGCCGCAGGCGAGAGCAGGGCGAGAAAGTCGGCCGGTTGCAGAATTTCTTTTTGCAATGCAGCCAGCACGTCCGCCTCTGTAGCATTTGCGGCGGCCGCGGCCCTGCGTTCTGCGGGCCATGCTTGCAGATATTCCTGAAAGGTTTCCATGTATGATCCTTATAAAGCGGTCGGCAGCCAGCAGCGGGCTGGCGGTCAACATGGGTGCGTGGTTGAAGGATGGCCTAGCGGAGAAATCCCGTCAGCGGCGAGGAAGCCTCTGCCCCCTGGCCCTGTGCCTTGACGGCTCCCGGCCCGGCAAGCCATGCATCGCGCCCGGCGCGAACCGCAGCACCAAAGGCGCGGGCCATGCTGACGGGATCGCTTGAAGAAGCGATGGCCGTGTTCACAAGACAGGCCGCAGCGCCCATTTCCATGGCTTCGCAGGCCTGCGAAGGACGGCCGATGCCAGCATCCACGATAATGGGCAGGTCAATTTCTTCAATCAGAATGCCCACCATTTCTCTGGTGCGCAGGCCCCGGTTGGTTCCAATGGGCGCACCAAGCGGCATAATTGCCGCCGCGCCAGCCTCTGCACATGCGCGGGCCACGTAGAGGTCGGGGTTGATGTAGGGCAGAACGGTAAAGCCCTCTTTTGCCAGAATTTCTGTTGCTTTGGCGGTTTCGTAGCCATCGGGCAGCAGGTGGCGGGTGTCGGAAATAACCTCGATCTTGATCCAGTCGCCGCAACCGGCGGCGTGGGCCAGCCGGGCCAGCCGCACGGCCTCGTCGGCGGTTCTGGCACCAGAGGTGTTGGGCAAAAGCCGCATATGCGGGGGAATATGCCCCATAATGCCCTGGGTATCCTGCTGCTTGCCCACGCGGCGCATGGCCACGGTAATAACCTCGGCGCCGCTGGCCTCAGCCACGGCGGGGATGAGGCTGTCAGCGCCGTATTTGCCCGTACCTATAAAGAGGCGGCTTGCAAGGGTAACGCCGCCAAGAATGAAAGGATCGTTGTTCATTGTGCTCTCCGTCTGGGATATGCTGGTAGTAGAATGGGGTGCCGTCAGTTTCTGGGGCATTGCCTAGCCGCCGCCCACGAAGTGCACGATTTCCAGACAGTCGGCCTCGCAGAGCATGGTTTGGGAAAAATGCTCGCGGGGCAGAATTTCTCCATTGCGTTCAACCACCACCCTTTTGGTGTCATGCCCGCGTGCGGCCAGCAGATCGGCCACGCTGCATGCTGCGGCGAAGGATTCGGTTTCCCCGTTGATTGTGACATCCATACGCGCCTCCAGAAGAAAACAGCCTTGGGCGTGTTTTCCAAGTTTGAGGTTGTAATGGTTCGCGGGGGTGCAAACGGCAAAAAAATACCCGCAGAACCATTACGGCTGCGGGCGAGCACAATCCTGCAAAAAAGCAGGTTGGCCAGCTTCCCTTCGTCGGTACTATCCGCGTCAGGTGCAGAATCGCGTCTTTCTGTGCGATTCTAGGGGTCAGGGCGCTATCACCCTTTCTCAGCCTCTCGGGCTCCCCCAGCCGGTGCAAGAACATTAGGCCTTGCCCCCAAGGAATGCAAGCAAAACCGGGATGCCTGTCGCCATTTGCCCCATCTGCCGGAAAATGCACGCAAAAGGTCAAAACAAAGTTCTTGCGCGATTTCACGAAAAGGGTGAAAATTTTCACATCACTGTGGGAGTGTACGCATGCAGGCCGGGTATCTCCGGTAATCAGGCTGATTACTGTACATCAGTTCTGCATCGGGTGCGAGTTCTATAAAACTATGTAGAATTTTTGCGGATTTTTATCTGTCAAAAAGTTTCACGGTGTATGCTCAAAGACAATTTGTATGGACATGGTCTTTTAATGGGAGTAGGTCGAAAGCAGGAAACTGTATGATTAGCAATGTTGACCAGTGAACAGGGGATTGCTGGTTGGTCGCCGTTTTTTGCGCGACGCATTGGCAAGGAGGAAGCAGGTTGTGCGTCGTCCCAAGGGTTCAGTACTATTTGTCTGGGGCAGATGCTGAGTGACTCTGGGACGGGCTGCCAGTGTGCTGCCCGAAGAACAAAACAGGGAGAGAGAAGATGGAAAGTTTAGAGCATATCAATGCCCTAACGCTTGTATTTGCGGCATTGTGCATATTTGCCATCGCCTACCGCGTGTACGGCATTTTTTTGGCAAACAAGGTGCTGCGCCTCGATGCAGGCCGCATTACCCCGGCCGTGCGTTTCGCTGACGGCCACGACTATGTTAAAACCAACGAATTTGTGCTTTACGGCCACCACTTTGCCGCCATCGCGGCTGCTGGCCCGCTGGTTGGCCCTGTGCTTGCGGCGCAGTTTGGCTACCTGCCCGGTGCCCTGTGGATTCTGATCGGCTGCGTGCTTGGCGGCGCCGTGCATGACATGGTGGTGCTGTTTGCCTCTGTGCGCCACAAAGGGCAGAGCCTTTCGGCCATTGCCCAGCGTGAAGTGGGCCCCGTTACGGGTACCGTGGCGGGCATCGCCGTATTGTGTATTCTTATTCTGACCCTGGCCGGTCTTTCGCTGGCCTGCATCAGCGCCATGCACAATGCGCCCTGGTCGTTGTTTATCGTGGTCATCACCATGCCCATCGCCATGCTCATGGGCCTGATCATGCGTTTCAAGCAGAACAGCGTCATGCTGGCCAGCCTTGTGGGTCTGGTGCTGCTGGTGGTCGGTATTCTGAGCGGTCACGACCTCATGCAGAAGGACGTGCTGGGTTGGGCCTTTGACTGGAACCGCGACACCGTGGCCCTGGCCATTGCCGGTTACGGCTTCCTGGCCTCCGTGCTGCCCGTGTGGTTCCTGCTGGTTCCCCGCGACTATCTTTCCACCTACCTCAAGATCGGCACGATCCTCATGCTGGCCGTGGGCATCATCTTTGTGCAGCCCACCCTGCTCATGCCCACCATCACGCCCTTCATCAACGGCGGTGGCCCTGTGATCGGCGGCCCGGCTCTGCCCTTTATCTTTATTACCATTGCCTGCGGCGCCATGTCTGGCTTCCATGCCATTATCGGCACGGGTACCACGCCTAAAATGATCGGCAACGAACGCGACATTCTGTTTGTCGGTTACGGCGCCATGCTTACCGAAGGCTTTGTGGCCATCATGGCCCTTATCGCCGCCTGCACCCTGATGCCCGGCGACTACTTTGCCATCAACTCCACTCCCGACAAGTTCAGCTCGCTGATCGCTGCTCACCCGGCGCTGAACACCGTTGACCTGGGCTTCTTTGAAGAAAAGATCGGCCTGAACCTGCACGCCCGCCCCGGCGGCGCTGTTTCTCTGGCCGTGGGTATGGCCCACATCTTCCACAAGATCCCCTACATGGATCACCTGATGGCCTACTGGTACAACTTTGCCGTCATGTTTGAAGCCGTCTTCATCCTGACCGCAATCGACGCCGGTACCCGCGTGGGCCGATTCTTCCTGCAGGAAATGCTGGGCAAGGTTTACGCGCCCTTTGGCGACAAGAACTGGACCCCCGGCGTGTACATCACCAGCTTTATCTTCACGTCCATGTGGGGCTATCTGATGTACACCGGCAACATCAGCAACATCTGGCCCCTGTTTGGTCTGAGCAACCAGCTGCTGGCAGGCTGCGCACTCATCGTGTGCACCTCCATGCTGCTGCGCATGAACCGTGGCAAGCTCAGCCTTGTTACGGCTATCCCCGGCGTGTTCCTGACCGCCGTGACCTTCTGGGCTGGCTATCTGCAGGTTACCAAGACCTACATCCCCGGCGGCAAGTACTTGCTTGCCTTCCTGGCCTGCCTGGTCATGGTGCTGATGGTCTTCGTGCTCGTGGGCACCATCCGTCGCTGGCTTGAGCTCATGAACACCAAGGGCACGGTCAACGACGCCTACGGTGAACCCGTGCGCGCCCTGGCCGAAGAATAACTGGATCGCTGCCTCGTGCAGCTGGCATAAAAAAGCTCCCCCGGAATTTCGGTTCCGGGGGAGCTTTTCGTTTCAGAAGGTGCAGGTTTTGGACAGCGCTGGCCGTGCCAGTCTGCAAGCCGTGTTATTTCTGGTTGCCTTCCAGAGCCTCGGCAGCAATCTGGCTGGCGGTTTTTTCGTACACATCGTCACCGTCAAACAGTTCACAGGGCGCTGAGTTGCCAGAATCGGCCAGCCGACGCAGGGCGGGCGCATCCATGAGGTCGCGGGGCAGCTGGGCTAGCGCCCAGGCGGACATGCCCCTGCAGACCATATCCTCGTCTTCCAGCCCCTTGAGAAGCCACTGCCGGGCAGTAAGGCACAGTTGCGGGCGGGCCTGCGCAAGACGGCCAATGGCCCAGTAGCACGAGCGGCGCAGGGTGTCGTTGTCGCAGTAGTTGTCGTCGCGGCCAAGATCAATGACGTAGCTGATGAGAATACGGTGAAAATCCTTGGCCAGAGGTTCGCTGGCGGCCAGAATTTCTGCAAAGGCTTCGGGTATGCCCCAGCCGATATTGCCGGATTCTTCGTTGAGGTGCCACATGAGGCGGCGGATGATGTTTTTTGCAGTTTCCGGCTGTTCCTGTGCCAGCCGGGCCGTTATCTGCCCAAGGGCAACTGCGGCTCGGTGCATGGTGAGCGGGCCGAGCAGCAGAAAGGAAAAAAGCGGGCCTATGTTTTCGAGGCCGTCCTGGGCTATTTCGTCAAGGTGATCGCGCCACTGGGGGCCGGTCAGACATTCCTTGAGCTTTTGTTTTGCTGAACGCATGCGAGCCATGAGCAGTTCCTCCACGGTCTGTTTTCAGGCTTGCAGACATAGTGAGCGCTTTTGGAGGATATGGCAAGGTGTGTCGTCCGACAGGCGTGCGGTTTCGTCTTCCCGGCTGGAGGCACAGAGAATTTGCTGCTCTTCGGGTGCGGAGTTCAGCCGTTCGGGGAAGCTTGGGAGGCTCGCGCTGATCTGGCAGCCTACAGCGTACAGAAGAAAATCACCCAGAAGGGCACACTGAAATCGAGTACCATGGCATGCACAATGGAAACAAAAATCCACTCCTTGCCGCAATAGCGCGTAATCACAGGCAAGGTTGTATCCATGGTAGACGCGCCACCACAGCTGATGGGTATGAGCGGCCCAAATTTTTTTGCCAGCAGCGGCGTAAGCAGCAGGGTAATGAGCTCGCGGGCGATATTGCTGATAAGCGCAATGGTGCCAAGCTCTGCCCCCTTGTACTGCGAAATGAAGATGGACGACAGCGAGTAGTAGGCAAATCCCGCCCCCACAGCCATGCATTCACTCACGCTGTACGCCAGAAACAGGCTCGCAAGGGCTGTGCCGGCAAATGTCCCCACTGTTGTGGCCATGGGCAGCAACAGCACGCGGGGGCGCAGGGTGCGCAAAATTTCGCCGAGCCTGCGGTCTGAGCCGATGGAAATACCCACCAGCAGCATGAGCAGCCACAGGGCGTACACCGTGCAGTCGTGTTCAATCAGATAGGACGGTATCAGGTCCAGCCGGGCCAGCAATACGCCGGAACAGAAGAAAAACAGAATGATGAGGCTGCCCTTCATGCCCTGTTCTCCGGCCTGACGTTGGCAGCGGCATCAGGTTTACCCGCAAGCGGCGCGGGCGTGGGCGATTTGGGAAAAAAGCGGCTTATGAGGCCTACGCACACAAAGGAGCCCAATATGCCCGCAACTGTCAGCGCAAGGGCCGCGCCGCCCAGGCGGGGCAGGGACTGCATGAGCAGTTCATTGCTGCCCACAGAAATGCCCAAGGCAAAGAGCAGCAGCATGATGGCGGGGGTTACACAGCGGGTCAGCCAGGTGATCCATGGCTGGCCGCGCAGCAGAAAACCAAGGGCCATGCCAAGAAATGTGAGTCCAAGCGCGATAAACATGAAACGACAGTCTCCTCGACACCGCAGGGCGGTGCTGATGTGGCGTCAGCGCATGCGGCTGACGCGTGACGCATCAGGAACGGGCCGGTGGCTAGCGCAAAAAGTGGCGCAGGGCATCACGCAGCAGGGCCAGCATGGATGCGTAGCGCTGGTCGAGCTGCAGCAGGTTGTCCACGTCCCAGAGAACCCACACAAGCTTGCCGCGATGCCGAATCTGCAGCGGTGGACGCAGGCCGCCGGGCAGGGCAACCGCGTGTGCGGCGGCCGACCCCATGACAACCACGCCTCTGGCCTTGAGTTGCATGGCTCCCGACCAGAAAACATCGGAGTTTGCCACATAGGGGCTGTTCTGCTCCTGCTGCTCGGCTGTGGGCAGTGCGGCCGGGTCTGGCGGCAGGCACGAGGGCCAGAAGGTGTGCGTACCGGCAGGGTGCCCCAGATCCTGAAGCAAACGCTGCAAAAACTGGCGGCGCTCAAGCCTGCCGGGGGTTTGTGGATCGCACAGGTCCGGGCCGAGATTCCAGTATGTCCACAGTACGGGGCCGGGGCGTGTCTGTTCCAGCCGCGTCTGCCACGGCGAGGGCCACACGTGGGGCGGCAGGGGCAGCCATGGGGCGGGTTTGCCCTGATCTGCCGTCTGCCCGTCTGCGTGTTCGGCATGGTCGGGTGAGTGGGGCTGCGCCTGATTTTGAGGGCGAACCTGCTGGCGGGCCTGACCTGGCTGGTTTTGATTTGCCCGGACCTGATCAGGTTGGGCCTGAGATGCTTGCGCACGGCTTTGCTGCCAAGGCTGACGCTCGCGAGGTTGACCCTCGTGCGCCTGGCTCGCCTGTGGCTGGCCCGTGCGTGCGTGCGTGGGCTGCACGCGAGGCTCACCGCCAGAAAGTGCACGTGCAGGATCCTGCGGAGCGGCAAAGGCGTCAAAGCCGTCTGGCATGAGCAGGCTGGTAAGCCCCCGGCGCTGCCACAGCGCGCTGACCGGGTTTACGAGCGCAAAAGCCATGAGCACAGTTCCCAGGCCACGTCGGCCTTGCTTTGGTTGGGCCAGATTTCCTCATGCCCGGTGGCGTCCACCACCGCCATGGAATTGGTAGCCGCGCCAAAGCCACTGTCGGTTGTGTTGACGCGGTTGGCGGCCAGCACATCAGCATTTTTGCGCTGCCGTTTGGCGTGGGCCAGCGGCAGCAGGGCCTGCATGTCGGCGGCGGTTTCAGCGGCAAAGCCCAGCACTTTCTGGCCGGGTTTGCGGCCATGCGAAAGCGTGTGCAGAATGTCCGGGTTGGGCGTAAACGATACGGTGAGTCCGTCGGGCGCGTCGGCTTTCTTGAACTTGCGCGCACCAAAAGGCTTGGGCGAAAAATCCGCCACCGCAGCGGTAAACATGCCCATGTCCATGCCGGGCCAAAGGTCGGATGCCGCTTCAAACATGTCGCGCGCGCTCACCACGTCAACACGCGTAATCTCGCGGGGCAGGCGTGTACGCACGCCGGGGCCGCAGACTACGGCTACCTCTGCGCCGCGCAGCCACGCGGCCACGCCAAGGGCCGCGCCCATGAGGCCCGTGGAGGGGTTGGACCAGAAGCGCACGCCGTCCCAGGCCTCGCGGGTGGGGCCAAGGGTGACCATGACGCGTTTGCCCGCCATATCCTGCGGTGAAAGTGCACGCAGCGAAGCAAGAAAAATGTCGTGCAGGGGCGCAAGACGGCCCTCGCCCTGCTCGCCGCATGCCGTGCCGCCGCAGGCGGGGGTAACAATGCGCGCGCCGCGCTGGCGCAAAATGTCAATGTTGGCCTGAGTTGCGGGGTTGTTCCACATGCGGGGGTTCATGGCAGGGGCGATAACCATGGGGCCGTCAAAGGCCAGAGCCTGTGCGGCCAGCATATCGCCAGCCGCGCCGTGTGCCAGACGGAACAGTGCGTCGGCCGAGGCCGGGGCCACCACAAGTGCCTGGGCGTGCTGCCCCGGTTCCAGATGTGAAAAAACATCCTGCCCCGGCGAAAACATGTCTTCGTACACGGGGGCCGCGCCCAGCGACTCGAACAGCAGAGGGGTTACAAAACGTCGCGCGCCAGGCGTGAGCGTGGCGGAAACGTGCATGCCCATGCCTGTCCATGCGCGCAGCAGGTCGGCAGCCCTGTAGCAGGCCACAGAGCCGCATACGCCAAGGTGCAGCCGCTTGCGTTCAAAACGGGTGCTCTGGTCAAAGGGAGTGTTCAGTCCACTTTTGGCTTCGCTCATAGGTTGCGCTCCTGAATGCCGCCCTTGTTGCCGCCCCAGCTTTCGGAAAAACCGGGTTTGGGCGCAGAATTCATGCCTCCGCCTCCGCCAGTGCTTTCACTGTAGCCAGAGGTGCCGCCTCCGCCACTGTTGCTGCTGCCGCCGCCGCTGGTGTAGCCGGTGGCTCCGGTATTTTCCTGCATGGGCAGGGTTGCGCCGTCGGGCATGCGGTCTGCAGCCCAGATGGCCAGTACGGTTCCGATGGCCTCGCGCTCGATGGTGAGGGTAGCGATGGAATTTCCCCGCTCGTACACATACACGCCGCGCACGCCCCTGCGTTGCGCCTGGCGCAGGTGCCAGCCCTGGCTTTGAAGGCCGTTGTGCATGGTCTGGGCGACATAGCCCATATCTACATCGCCTCTAAATATTTCAAGCCCTTGTGTTCCCCCGGTACCGGGAACCTGATAGCCGTGGGTGGGAAAGCGCTGCATGCCGGCAGGGGTGGAAACAGCCAGCAACTGACTTTTTCCCGTATCCACGCCACCCGTAAGGGGGTCATTGGAAAAGGGATTACTGATTTCCATGGACGAACAGCCCGCCATCAGGGCGGCAAGCAGAGTGACTGCAAGGATGACAAGCGGGCGCTGCATGGCTATAATCTCCTCCTTCCGGTGCGGAATGCCCGGAATCAATCCAAGTACACTAGCCCCTCAACCGCATGCTGACAAGCCCGCCGAGAGAGGGGTTCATAACGAGGCCCACGTACCATGCCCACTGAGGAAGCGGATTTTCTTCTCGAAAGTTATAATTTTGAATTGCCCGAATCGCAGATAGCCCAGTTCCCACCCGAGGAACGCGGGGCTTCTCGTCTGCTGGTCATGCCCCGCGAGGGCGCGCTCGAGCTTGAGCACCACCAGTTCTGCGATCTGCCAGACTGCCTGCCCGAGGGGGCGCTGCTGGTAGCCAACAATTCGCGTGTATTGCAGGCGCGTCTGCTTGGCACGCGCTCTACCGGTGGCAAGGTAGAGTTTCTGCTGCTTACGCCGTTGCCGTTGGTGCTTGAACGTGCGCGGCCCGACAAACTTGGCGGTACAAGCGCCGAGGTTGAGGGGCTCATACGCTCTGGCGGCAGCATTCGTGACGGCGAACGCCTTGAATTTGGCGCGGGTATTAGCGTAACCGTGCTGGAATCGGGCGAATTTGGTCACCGGCGCGTACGGCTGGCTTGGGACGGGGATCTTTCCAAGGCCTTTGCGGCCACCGGGCACATTCCCCTGCCTCCCTACATCAAGCGTACTGATGCGGAAGAAGATCTGAGCCGCTACCAGACCATCTACTCCCGCGAGGACAAGACAGGCTCTGTGGCCGCGCCCACGGCCGGTCTGCACTTTACCCCTGAAATGCGCGAAACCCTCAAAGCCAGAGGCTTTCAGTGGGCCGACGTAACCCTCTATGTGGGCTACGGTACCTTCAGCCCTGTGCGCAGTGCCGACATACGCGGCCACCGCATGCACAGGGAATACGTGGAAATGCCCGAAGCAACGGCCCTGGCCATTGCCGAGGCCAAGCGTGAAGGGCGGCCCGTGATTGCCGTAGGAACCACAAGCCTGCGCTGCATGGAAGGTGTGGCCGAGCTGTGTGGCAGGGTTCAGCCCTTTACCGGCTGGACAGACATCTTTTTGTACCCTGGCAGGCGCCTCCGTGTAGTGGATGCCCTGTTGACCAATTTCCACTTGCCTGAATCTTCCCTGATCATGCTGGTTTCTGCCCTGGCTGGGCGCAAGCGTGTGCTTGCGGCATATGCCGAGGCCGTGAGCAGGGGATACCGGTTCTTCTCATATGGCGATGCCATGCTTATTCGCTGATTGTTTCATGACGCGGGTGTGGAATCCCAAGGAGCTGAAATGTCGAGAGTTGTATTTTTGGAAGAGCGCTGCAAGGGCTGCCGCCTGTGTGTGGAAGTCTGCCCGGTGCACATCCTGAAACCTTCGGGCCGGTTCAACCGTCACGGTTATGAAGTGATGGAAATGGACGGCCAATGTACGGGCTGCGCTTCGTGCGCGGTCATGTGTCCCGATGTGGCCATACGCGTGTTCAAAAGCGCGAAAACCAAGGGGGGCAAGGCATGAGCGCTGCAACAGAACGTGTGCTCATAAAGGGCAACGAAGCCGTGGCCTTTGGTGCCATTGATGCGGGCTGCCGCTGCTATTTCGGTTACCCCATCACCCCGCAGAACGAAGTGCCCGAAGCGCTTTCAACCCTTCTGCCTGAGGCGGGTGGCCAGTTTGTGCAGGCCGAAAGCGAAGTGGGCGCCATCAATATGGTGCTGGGTGCTGCCGCCAGTGGCGTGCCCGCACTTACCTCGTCCTCCAGCTGCGGCATTTCGCTCATGCAGGAAGGCATCTCGTACATGGCGGGTAGCCAGATTCCCGGTGTGATCGTCAACATGCAGCGCGGTGGCCCCGGCCTTGGCGATATCGGCCCCTCGCAGGGCGATTATTTTCAGGCCGTCAAGGGCGGCGGGCACGGCGACCATCGCAATCTGGTACTGGCCCCCTCCACCGCTCAGGAATGCTACGACTTCATGTTCAGGGCCTTTGCCCTGGCGTTCAAATATGCCAACCCGGTCATGGTGCTGGGCGACGCCATTGTGGGGCAGATCAAGGAACCCGTGCGCCGCGTGCCACCCAGGGACGCCGTGCCCGCTGAAGATCTCGCCACCCTTGCTGCGCCGTGGCGCATGGAAGGCTTTGGCCGTCGAGGCCCCGGTGCCCAGCCCCGCCTGCTCAAGTCGGTGTATCTGGCTGAAGGCGCGCTGGCCGAGCGCAACCGCATGCTCATGCGCAAATACGAATCCATGAAGGCCGACTGTGCTTTTGAATGTGTGGATACCGACGATGCCGAACTGATCGTGGTGGCCTTTGGCTCCATCGCCCGTATCGCCCGCAGCGCCATACGCCAGCTGCGCGCAGAGGGTCACAAGATCGGCCTGTTCCGGCCCATCACCCTGTTCCCCTTCCCCGAAGAAGCCCTGTGCGCCCTTGCGCCCGGCAGGCGTTTTCTGGTTATGGAGCAGAACACGGGGCAGATGGTGGAAGATGTCCGCCTGTCCCTCTTCGGCCAGCCGGGCGTTTCGCCCGCATCCGTGCTGTGGCACGGCGTTATGCCGGGCCTGTTCATCGGTGCCGATGCCCTGCGCGACCCCATGCTTCAGGCCCTCAAGGAGAAATAATCATGCAAGCTCAGGAACTGGACGCATTGCGTCCCGCCGAGGGCGAAAGCCTGGTTTTTGATACAAACCCCGTGCTCAACGAGCGCCCCACCCACTATTGCCCCGGCTGCCACCACGGTATTGCCCATCGGCTGGTGAGCGAGGTGCTGCACGAGCTGGGCGTGGCTGACCGCACCATCTTGGTGGCGGCCGTGGGCTGCGCGACCTTTACCTATGACTATTTCAACGTGGACGGCCTCGAGGCCCCGCATGGCCGCGCCTGCGCCGTGGCCACCGGCGTGCGCCGCGCGCGTCCCGACTCTGTGGTCTTTACCTATCAGGGCGACGGTGACATGGCCGCCATCGGCATGGCCGAATCCATGCACGCCGCCAACCGTGGCGAAAAGATCACCGGTATCTTTATCAACAACACGGTGTACGGCATGACCGGCGGGCAGATGGCCCCCACCACCCTTGTGGGGCAAAAAACCACCACATCGCGGGCAGGGCGTTCCATCGGCAACGAGGGTGGCCCCATACGCATGGCCGAAATAATGGCCCAGCTCGACGGCGTGGCCTATTCCGCCCGCTGCTCACTGCATTCGGTCAAGCATGTGCGCGAAGCCAAAAAGGCCGTGCGCAAGGCCTTTGAGGTGCAGCTGCAAGGGCTCGGTTTTGGCTTTATCGAGCTGCTTTCAGGCTGCCCCACCAACTGGCACATGGACCCCATTGCCGCCAACAACCGCATTGCCGAGGCCATGATGCCCGTATTCCCCCTTGGGGTTTACAAGGACGTGACCGCCAACGTGGAGGCCGAGCATGCCTAACGCGTATCAGGATGTGATCATCGCCGGTTTTGGCGGTCAGGGCGTTATGCTTATTGGCAACCTGCTGGCTCAGGCTGGTATGGAACACGGGCTTGAGGTGAGCTTTATCCCCGTTTACGGGGCTGAAATGCGCGGCGGCACGGCCAACTGCACCGTGGTGCTCGACGAGCACCCCATTGGTTCACCCCTGGTGCGCGAACCTCTGTCCACCATCATTCTCAACGAACCCTCGCTTGCCAAGTTTCAGTCCCGTCTGGCGGCAGGCGGCGTGCAGATCGTCAATGCCTCGCTGGTGGCGCAGAACCTGCTCGATGCCAGCAAGCGCACGGTGTACATTCCCGTCAACGACATGGCTCACGAGCTGGGCAATGTGAAGATGGCCAACATGGTGGCTCTGGGCGCATGGCTCAAGGCCACTGGCGCACTGCCCCTCAACGTGGTGCAGGATGCCCTGAACCGCGTGGTGAGCGCCCACTATGCCAAGCTGATCTCTGCCAACGCCAAGGCGCTGGAGCAGGGCTACAACTTCGCGTAACACGGCCCGCCCCGCCAGGGGCCAGGGTCTGGAATAAAAAATCCGGCAGGGGTTTGCGCCCTTGCCGGATTTCTGTTTTTTTGCCGTTCGCGGCCCTGTGGGATCAGGCCCCTGCCAGGCCACGCCCGATCATGGTTTCTGGCCGCACGATGCTGTCAAACTGTTCTTCTGTCACCGCGCCCAGTTCAAGGGCGGCCTGTTTAAGGGTAAGACCCTCTGCAGAGGCTTTTTCCGCAATTTTTGCAGCCTGCTGGTAGCCGATAACCGGTGAAAGCGCCGTGACCAGCATGAGCGAATTGTTGAGGAAAAATTCAATTCTGCTTCTGTTGAGCTCTGTGCCCTCAACGGAATGCTGCCGGAACTTGCGGCAACCATCGGCGAGAATGTGCATGGAGTGCAGCACGTTTGTGACAGCCACGGGGCGCATGACGTTGAGTTCAAAGTTGCCCTGACTGCCCGCAAGAGCCACTGTGCTGTCGTTGCCCATGACCTGTATGGCAATCATGATCAGCGATTCGCACTGGGTGGGGTTGATCTTGCCAGGCATGATGGACGAGCCGGGTTCGTTTTCGGGCAGTTGCAGCTCGGCCAGACCACAGCGCGGGCCTGCCGCCAGCCAGCGCATGTCGTTGGCTATCTTGATGAGCGCCACGGCAAGGCCGCGCAGGGCCGCGCTGAAGCGCACAATGGCATCCTGCGAGGCGAGGGCCATGAACTTGTTGGGATCGGTGACAAATGGCTTGCCCGTGATGTCTGCCAGCTCTTTTGCCACGGCTTCGCTGAATCCCACAGGCGCGTTGAGGCCCGTGCCCACGGCAGTGCCGCCCAGTGCCAGCGGATAAAGCCCCTCGCGCGCGCTTATAATGTCTGCCTCGCAGGCCCGCAGCTGGGCGGCATAGCCAGACCATTCCTGCCCCACGCTGAGGGGCACGGCATCCTGCAAATGGGTGCGCCCTATCTTGACCACATCCATCCACTGCACGGCCTTGCGCTCAATGGTCTGGGCCAGGGCCTGCATCTCGGGCAGCAGCCTGCTGTCGCAGCTCTGTACCACTGCAAGGTGCATGGCCGTAGGAAAGGCATCGTTGGACGACTGGCTCATGTTCACGTCGTCGTTGGGGCCAACGGGCTTCTGGCTGCCCATGGCCCCGCCCAGCAGCTGTATGGCGCGGTTGGACAGAACCTCGTTGACGTTCATGTTGGTCTGCGTGCCCGAACCTGTCTGCCACACGTACAGGGGAAAGTGGTCGTCCAGCAGGCCTTCCATGCCCTCTTGCGCGGCCTGGTCGATGCCCTGAGCCTTCCACAGGGGCAGCCGTCCCATGCGGGCGTTGACCCTTGCGCTGGCCTTTTTGATAAGGCAGAGAGCGCGGCAGATTTCAATGGGCATTTTGTCGTCGCCGATGGCAAAGTGCTCCAGCGAGCGCTGGGTCTGTGCGCCCCAGTATCGGTCTGCGGGCACCATTACCCGTCCCATGCTGTCGAATTCCTCACGCTGGCCTGCGGCGTCTATGCCCACCGCAAGATCAAGTATACGCGGTTCATCGTTATTTGGCGTGCTGTCCATAATCCGCTCCTCCTTATGCGGCAAAAGCCCCCGGTCCACGCTGTGCGCGGAAGCCGGGGGCCTTCTCGGTCGGATGCGCCCGGTTGGATGTGCCCGGACGTTTGCAACTGGCAGCTGCTAGAAGCCTTTGGCTCCCATCAGGCAGGCCAGATCGCACACGCGGTTGGAATAACCCCATTCGTTGTCGTACCAGGCCACAATCTTGACCAGGCGGCCTTCCTGCACGGTGGTGTAGGGGGCCTCAAGAATGGAGGAATGCGGGTCGCCCTTGAAGTCCATGGAAACCAGCGGCTTTTCGTTGTAGGCCAAAATGCCCTTGAGGTAGGTTTCCGAGGCAGTCTTGAGCTCGCCGAGCAGGGTTTCGGTGTCGGTGGATTTTTCCAGAATACCCGAAAAGTCCACCACAGAAACCGTGGGCGTGGGAACACGCAGCGAGTAGCCGGTGAACTTGCCCTTGAGTGCGGGAATAACCTTGGCAACAGCCTGAGCCGCACCCGTGGAGGTGGGGATGATGTTGCAGGCGGCGGCGCGGGCGCGGCGCGGGTCCTTGTGGGCCATATCAAGAATGCGCTGATCGTTGGTGTAGGCATGGATGGTGGTCATGTTGCCCATCTCGATGCCAAACTTGTTTTGCAGCACAAGGGCCACAGGGGCCAGGCAGTTGGTGGTGCACGAGGCGTTGGATACAACGTGGTGCTTGGCCGGGTCGTACTGCTCGTGGTTCACGCCCATGACGATGGTGATGTCTTCGTCCTTGGCCGGGGCGGTGATGATGACCTTTTTGGCGCCGTTTTCGATGTGTACGGCGGCCTGGGTGGCAGAGCGGAAGATGCCCGTGCTTTCCACAACGATATCAACGTCGTATGCGCCCCAGGTCAGCTGCTTGGGGTCGCGCTCGGCAAAGCAGTGGATCTTCCAGTCGCCCACGGTGGCATCCTGCCCGTCCACCGTGGCGTCAAGGTGGGCGCGGCCATATACCGAATCGTATTCCAGCAGGTGAAAGTTGGATTCCGCGTCAAAAAGGTCGTTGATGGCAACCACTTCAACGCGGTCGCGGTAGCTCTGGTGCAGGGCGCGGAAAACCTGCCGGCCAATGCGGCCAAAGCCGTTGATGCCTACTCTGATTTTTTTCATATGCAAGTTCCTCATAACGTAGAGGGAAATGGCGGGAGCCACTGGCCGTATCAAAGGGCCGATGAGGCCGACGAGCGCCAATGGCTGTGCCAGCCCGCCGCGCAACGGCTCAGTGCCTAGTCTTCGTAGACCGAATAGGCGTGTTTGGCCATCAGCTCGTAGTTGTTGCGCAGGGCTTCGTGCAGACGCGAATTTTCAATGGCCAGCGCAGAAATGGCGGCCACGGCTTCCATAAAGGTAACTTCGTCGGCACTGAATTCACGCTCTTCGGCGGAATAGACGCGGATAAGGCCAATGGCCTTGCCGTCGGCCATAAGCGGGGCAGACAGCACGGAAACCAGACCCTCGGCCTTGGCCGATTCGGGGTACTGGAAGCGTCCGTCGGCGGTGGCGTCCTTGAGGTGGATGGTTTTGCCCGAAAGCACTTCGCCATCAAGGCCGCTACGTTTTACTTCAACGGGGCCCTTGCGCATGTATGTGGTGGAAAGACCGTGGGCGGCGCTGGGCAGCAGAAAGCGGCTCGTGCTGTCGAGCAGGCGGATGGTACTGGCCTTGCAACCCATGGTGGCTGCGGTCTGCTCGGTAATCTTGTGCAAAACTTCGCGGGGCTCAAGGCTGGAATTGATGACCAGCGCCACATCCCTGAGCGCACGGAAATAATCGTGTGCCATAGGTGCCTCCTGAGGAAAGCGTTTCGACAGGTTGGGAATTCTGTCGCGCAATAATTGTTAAACTGGTTGATAACACGTTTTCCAGTTGCAACTATGCGCTATTTTCCTGCATCAGGCAAATGCGGCTGCACAACCCGGCGGCAGAAGGGCTGCCGGGTGGGTCACGCCAGTGGCAAACACTTAAGCCTTGGGCTTGGCAGGGGCCTTCATGCTGATCTGCCCCTCGATGATGCCGCCTTCTTCAGTGAGCAGGTTGGGCGTGGTAACCTGGCCTTCAAGCACGCCGGTATTGTATACCACCACGCGGCGCTTGGCGGTCACCTCGCCGTTAAAACGGCCCGAAAGCAGCAGCTCTCCCACATCAAGGGTTCCCTGCACCTGGGCGTCCTTGCCCACGTTGAGGGTGCCGTCGCTCACGATTTCGCCGGTGTAGCGGCCTTCGATGCGCACAGTGCCCTTGAAGTGCAGTTTACCTTCATAGACGGTATCAGAGCCGAGGTAGGCTATTTCGTCTTTTGCCACGTGTATCTCCCTTGGCTTGCGGTTAGCTCTTGAACATGAAACGGCGCATGGACACGTTAAGAACTATGCCCAGCAGGGTGAAGTTGACCACCGTGGCGCTGCCGCCGTAGCTGATGAAGGGCAAGGGAATGCCCACCACCGGCATGAGGCCGATAACCATGCCCATGTTGATGAATATTTGCCAGAAAAAGTAAAAAAACACGCCCACCACCAGGGTACTGCCAAAGCGGTCCTTGGCCTGCACGGCGGAGGAAAAGATGGAAAGTAAAAACAGGCAGAACAGGGTTACCAGGGCAACACAGCCCACAAAGCCCCATTCCTCGCCAAAAACGGCCACGGCAAAGTCAGAGTGGCGTTCGGGCAGAAAGCGCAGCTGGCTTTGCGTGCCCTCGCGAAAACCCTTGCCCCACAGCTCGCCAGAACCAATGGCAATGCGTGACTGGATGATGTGATAGCCGGTGCCCCGCGGATCATTGCCGGGGTCGAGAAACGTGAGGATACGCTGCCGCTGGTAGTCGTGCATGCCCACAAACCACATGAAGGCCGCAGCGGCCGGGGCGGCCAGCAGGCAGGTCTTGAGCACGTAGCCCTTGAGGCCGTGGAACAGTATCATGCCGCCCATGATAAGCAGAATAAGCAGGGTAGTGCCAAGGTCGGGCTGAATGACAATGAGCCCGCAAGGTATGAGCCCTACGCAGAGCACGCTGAAAAAGTGTTTCCAGCCCAGTGGGCGGCTGTCGCGCGCTAGCAGGCGGGCCACAAGCACAAGCACCGAGAGCTTGGCCATTTCAGAGGGTTGTATGCTCATGAAGCCCAGAGAAATCCAGCGCTTGGCGCCGTATACCGTCTTGCCCGCAATGGGGACAAGCAGGAGCAGAAATACTGTTATGAGAAAGAACGGCCAGGCCAGATTACGCAGCTGGCGGTAGTCAAAAAGCATGGCCAGCAGCATGCACACAAGGCCGCACAGGCCCCAGATAAGCTGCCGCTGATAGAATGGATTGAGGGACATGCCGGACTCAATCCTTGTGCCGCTGGCAGAATACAGGTTGCCCACGCCCACAAGATAGAGCAGCAGCATGCAGGCCAGAAGGCCCCAGTTGATATAGCTGTATAGGTGTTTGTCCATGCTGCCTGTCCGCTTGCCGGTGTGCCTGTTTTCTGATTGGTGTAAAAAATGTCGTTGCCGCCTGCGGCGGCGCGCCGGGCGGGCGAGTAGGCTGCC
>NZ_WASP01000004.1:24821-91176 GCF_009712225.1 Desulfovibrio sp.
GAAACGCCCGGAAGGCGCCGATGCGCGCCAGCCCGCGGGCGGCGCCGCGCCGGGCTGGCTAGTCGGCTGCCTGGTCCACCACGGGGGTGGGGGCTGGCAGGGCGAGCATGGGCGCGTTGGGGTCGGGGCCGAAAAGATAATCGTACACCTTGCGCGCCACAGGACCGGCCACGCTTGAACCGCCGCCGCCGTGCTCTACCATGACAATAACCACATAGGACTTGCCGTCCTTGACTCCCCAGGTGGCAATCCACGCATGGTCACGCTGCGCGTATTCCATTTCCGAGGTCTTCAGGCGGCGGTCACCGGCGGCCATCTTGAGTTTGACAACCTGGGCCGTGCCGGTTTTGCCGCCCATGTCGGCGTCCTTGCGGCCCACAACCTTGGCTGTGCCGCCGTTGGCAGTACGCCGCATAGCTTCGACCACAAATTTGAGCGTTTCAGGCTTGGCGGGTACGCGCCCGCGTACCTCGCGGGTGGCGTCGTCCACCAGCTGCGGCTTGAGCAGGTCGCCGCCGTTGAGCAGGGCCGAAACAAACACGGCAACCTGAACAGGGGTAACCAGGGTATAGCCCTGACCAATGGACACATTGTACGTTTCACCGCGTGTCCAGGGGCGGCCAAAGCGCCGCCGCTTCCAGTCACGCGAGGGTACAAGGCCCGATTTTTCATGGGGCAGGTCAATGCCTGTGGGCCGTCCGAATCCGCAAGCCTTGGCGAATTCCTCGATCTTGTCAATGCCCATGCGGTCGCCCATCAGGTAGAAGTAGACGTCGCACGAGTCGATGAGCGAATGCACCATGTCTTCAGATCCGTGGCCGCCCTTTTTCCAGCAGCGGAATATCTGGTTGCCCAGTTTGACCTGACCTGCACAGGAAACGCTCTCGCGCGGGTTGACCCCTTTTTCCAGCAGCATGGTGGCCATTACGAGCTTCCATACCGAGCCGGGCGGGTACACGCTCTGGATAACGCGGTTCTGAAGCGGAAAACGGTTGTTGGTGCGCAGGGCGTCCCAGTCCCGCTGCGAGATACCTGCGGCAAACAGGTTGTTGTCGTAGGCGGGCGAGGTAACAAGGGCGCGCAGCTTGCCGCTGTCGGGCTCCATGACCACAATGCAGCCTGCTTCGCCGCCAAGGGCGTCCCACGCGGCCTTTTGCAGGCCGTCGTCGAGCGACAGGTGTATTTCGTGGCCACCGCGCGGTTCTTCGCGCAGGGTTTTGCCAAGCACGCGGGCGTGGGCGTCCACTTCCACGTCGTACAGGCCCTTGCGGCCGCGCAGCTGTTTTTCCAGCTCCAGTTCCAGCCCCTGCTTGCCCACAAGGTCGCCCATGGCAAGGGCGCTGTCGCTGGCCATTTCCTGTTCGTTGGCTTCAGCCACATAGCCCAGCACGTGGGCGAAAAGCTCGCGCTCGGGGTAGCTGCGCTTGGTGCGCACCACAATCTCAAGGCCGGGCCATTCATGGATTTCGGATTCTATGCGCGCCACCAGATCAAAGTCGATATCGGTGATGAGCAGAAGTGGTTCAAAGGGTTTGACCTTGAAGCGATCCTGGCGAAACTTGTCCCAGACCTGCTGGAGGGGAATGCCCGACCATTCGCTGATCTGCGCAAGCGTGGCGGGGATGTCGTGGCAGTCTTCGCGCACGATGGAAAGACCGTAGGCCGTGCGGTTGTCTGCCAGTACCTTGCTTTTATCGTCGAGTATGCGCCCGCGCGGGGCGAAGATGCGTTCGATGCGCAGGCGGTTGTCCTGCGCCTGACGGGCGAATTCCTCGCCCCGGTGAACCTGAAGATACCAGAACCGCACCACCAGCACAAAAAACAGCAGGCCCACCATGACCTGAAGCAGGATGGCGCCAGCGCGCGGCGGCTGATAGCCCTCGCTCTCGACCTGAATCTTGAGCCAGGAGCGAATGCCCTTGTGCGCGCCCTTGTCATTATGCGCGAGCAGAGAGGTATTGTCAGTTTTCCTGATCATTGGGGTTCCAGTGGCGGGTGGCCACCAACAGCCGCCAGGCGAAAGGCACAAAGATGGCCTGTATCAGACTTCTGTCGAGGGTTCCCTGCACGTCGAAGGGCAGGTTCTGCAAGGGTGACATGAGCCAGGCCACGCCATAGTAGGCAGCGCCCAGACAGGCAGAAAGCAGAAAGACAAAAATGAAGTTTTCCACCTCAAAAAGCCAGCGGCCCATCTTGAACAGCAGAACCACAGCCGCGTACCAGACAATGACAGCGCCAAAGGGGCGCGTGCCCATGCCTTCCTGCAGCAGAATAAACAGGGGCAGCAGCCAGAGCATGTTTTTGTAGTCACGCTCCTGCAGCAGGATGATCAGACCAACCGTAAGCACGTCAAGCCCCGGTACGGCTGCCTGCAAAACAATGGCCGCGGCCATAAAACAGAGCCACCATGCGAGGCTGCGCAACTTGCTCATGGTGTTGCGCTTTTGGGCGCGGGCGGCCCCACAAATTCTTTGGGTGCGTCGCCAAGGTCGAGCGGGCGCGGTGCGCCGGTGGGTTCGAGCAGCAGCACTTCTTCCAGGTGCTGCAGGTCAACCAGAGGCTCGGCCTTGATGGCCATGAACTGGGTGTAGTCCGAGGGGGCCACGCGCAGTACCCGCGCAACGGGAATACCCTTGGGATACTTGCCATCCAGACCAGAGGTGATGATGATTTCGCCGGGCTTTACCTTGGCATCGCGCTGCACAAAGTTGACCTCAAGCTTCTGGCCCGTGCCCATGCCCATGAGAATGCCGGGAGCGCGGCTCTCCTGCGAAAAAACGGCTATGCGGCTGCTGGGATCGGTGAGCAGCAGCACGATGGAGCTGTGGGCGCTGGCCTTGAGCACACGGCCCACAAGGCCCAGATGCGTCACCAGCGGGGTGCCGGGTCGGCCGCCCGTGCTGTAACCACGGCTGATGGTGATGCTGTCAAGCACTGCGTTGGGGCCCATGCGGCCAGAAAGCACGCGCGCACCAAGGGGGCGCCACGTCTGGTCAACAGGCAACTGCACGAGGGCGCGCAGGCGTTTGAGCTCGGCCAGGTCTTCACCATTGGCGAGCAGGCGGGCTTCAAGCTCGGCCACCTTCTGCTTGAGAACCTCGTTTTCTTCGCGAACGCCCACCAGGTCAAAATAGCGGTCCCACATGTTCTCTGCTGTGTCCTGCGCAGAGCGGATGGGCGAGAGCACCGCGCCGGTTATTTCCAGCCCCAGTTTGGCGGCCATGTCATCCAGAAAGCGCGTGCGCTGGTTCCAGGAATACATGCCCAGAAACAGGATGAGCAAAACGCCCGCGAGGAGGAGAAGACGCCGCAATGTCACTGGCCGAAGCTCCTAGAGCAGATTACCCCTGAACGCTCGTACGCTTCACGGGTGCAGGTCACGCTCACATCACCGTCACCAGTGCGTACAGGGTGCGCCGGGGTTACGTGGCGCAAGGCTGTGGGCAGCCTTGCCGGGCATTTCTGGTGTGCGATGCCCTGAAAAACAGTGCAGAATAAACCGCGCCCCTGTGCCAGCGACGCAGAACCGGAACCGATGTTCCGGCATTGCGTCAGCCGCACAGGGGCGCGAGGACAGTCGGTTCTAGTCGATGCACACTTCTTTGAGAATGTGCAGGTTGTCCAGCGCCTTGCCGGTGCCCATAACCACGGTGGACAAGGGATCGTCCACAACGGTGATGGGCAGCGAGGTTTCTTCACGCAGCAGCTGGTCAAGGCCCTTGAGCAGCGCACCGCCGCCCGTCAGCACAATGCCCCTGTCAACAATATCCGCCGCCAGTTCCGGCGGGGTCTGTTCCAGGGCGATGCGCACAGCCTGAACAATGCTGTCCACCTGTTCGGAAATGGCTTTGCGCACTTCCTCGGAGGTGATGATGATGTTCTGCGGAATACCCGTCACAAGGTCGCGGCCCTTGACCTCAATCTGCTGTTCCGGATCAAGCGGATAGGCAGAGGCGATCTTGATCTTGATTTCTTCAGCCGAAGATTCACCGATGAGCATGTTATACTTGCGCTTGACGTGGGTCATGATGGCTTCATCCATCTTGTCGCCGCCCACGCGCACCGAGCGCGAGTACACAATGCCCGAAAGGGATATGACAGCCACTTCCGTGGTACCGCCGCCGATGTCCACCACCATGTTGGAGGTAGGCTCCTGAATGGGCAGGTCGGCGCCGATGGCAGCGGCCATGGGTTCTTCGATGAGGTACACTTCGCGTGCGCCGGCAGACTGGGCCGATTCTTTCACTGCGCGCTTTTCCACCTGGGTGATGCCCGTGGGAACGCAGATCATGATGCGCGGGCGTACAAGACGCCGCGAATTGTGAACCTTGGCGATAAAGTGGCGCAGCATGGCCTCGGTAACTTCAAAGTCGGCGATAACGCCGTCTTTCATGGGCCGGATGGCCCAGATATTGCCCGGGGTTCTGCCCAGCATGCGCTTGGCGTCATGCCCAACGGCCAGAACCACGTTATTGCCGCGCGGATCTTTTTTGACCGCTACCACTGAGGGCTCGCGCAGCACAATTCCCTGCCCCTTAACGTAGACGCAGGTATTGGCCGTGCCCAGGTCGATGGCCAGGTCATTGGAAAACAGTCCTAGTGCGAAATCCAGAATTTTGGACATTAGTCTAACTTGCCTCGCTGTGCTGGTGTGCTACCTTACCGTCATGTTGAAACAGCACCCACACCCGGCGAGGCGAATAGGCCTGGAGTGGGGGGCGCTGTTGGAATTGGTAACGTCAGGCTGAAAACTGTTCTGCTAAAACCGGCATGAAGTCAAGACGGTGGACGCAGGGTTAAAATATTTGTCCCGTCCGCAGCTGCGGATATAAGCCCCCAAGGCATGTAAACATGCAGCGTTGGCATACTCTGGCCGCCCACTACAATCACAGGTGCGGTTGCCGGGTGCAAAAAATTCCACTTGATGCCGGGGCTTCCTGCCCCAACCGCGACGGTATTCTTTCGCGTTCTGGCTGCACGTTTTGCAATGCCAACGGCTCTGGCTCGGGGCGTGCAAAACGGGGCGATACCCTGTTGCAGCAGTGGAATGCCCTGCGTGCCGTGTACCTGCGGGACGACCCCAATACGCGCTTTGTTGCGTATCTGCAATCCTTCTCTAATACCTATGGGCCACAAGAACGCCTGCAACAACTGCTCCATAACGTTCGCAGCCTGCCCGACTGCTTTGGCGTGGCCGTGGGAACCCGCCCCGACTGCCTTGACGACCCCAAGCTCGACACCCTCGCGGCCCTCGATTGCGACCTGTGGCTGGAGTTGGGCCTGCAAACGGTTCACGACCATACGTTGACCCGCATAAACCGGGGGCATTCTGCCGCTGACGGCGAAAAAGCCGTGCGCATGGCCGCAGAACGGGGCATAGCCGTGTGCGTTCACCTGATGGCCGGTCTGCCCGGCGAGAACGAGCGCCACTTTTTGCAAAGCCTCGACTGGGCGCTCTCGCTGCCCATCAAGGGGCTCAAGCTGCACAACGTGTTTGTTCCCAAGGGTACAGAACTGGCCCGCCAGTACGCTGCAGGCCTCTACCATCCCCTCTGGCGCGATGAATACGTGGACATGCTCTGCGCCGCTCTGCCGCGCATCCCCTCCACCATTGTCATTCACCGCCTTCAGAGCGACCCGGCCCCTCGCGAGCTGGTGGCCCCCATATGGGCCACGGACAAGCGCGGTCTGCTGGGCGATCTGCGGCGGGCGCTGGGGGCACGGGATTTATGGCAAGGCAAGGCCTGTGACTCCCCTGATGTGTGTCCGGCGGTCTTTTTCGGCTCTGGCTGCGTCAGAGCCAATTTTTGATCGGGTCAAGTGTCAGAGCGTGCTCTTCCTGCCCCGGAGTTCGAAGGCTCGCTTACGGCCAGAGTGAGAGTACACTAGTTTCATAATAATTGCTTGTTCCTGAACGAATTTTTTTTTGGTCAAAAAATCCGTACCACTGAAAATTATGCTGATCAAAGCGCGTGAGGCCCGCGCGCGTATGGACATTCACTTGGCTTTGTGCTGGTATACCAGCCATGAAGCAGATAAACACCAAGGCATCATCCACAGCGTATGAAGCTATCCGTTCCATGATCTCGCAGGGGCAGCTCTGCCCAGGCGAGGAACTTTCGGAACGCAGCCTGGCCGAAAGCCTGCAACTTGGCCGCACTCCCGTGCGCGAAGCCATCAAGGAACTGTGCCGCGAGGGCGTGCTCATGAGCGTGCCCCTGCGGGGAACCTTTGTGCAGCGCCTTTCTGTCGAAGACCTCAAGGAAATCCACGAGGTGCGCCTGGCGCTTGAAGGCATGGCCGCAAAGCTGGCGGCGGAGAAAGGCGGCAGTCCCGAGCTGCGCGCCTGTATGGCCGATCTGGAGTCTCTGCCCGACGGGCCGGAGCTCGATACCTTTGAAGCGCAGCGTATCGGCTGGGACTTTCACAAGGCCATTTTTCAGGCTGCGGGCAATGCGCGGCTGGCAAAACTGTATGCAGACGTGCGCGTGCAAAACTCGTTGGCCATGCAGCGCGTCAAAAATTACGATGCGGAACGTACGCGCGTGGTGATCAAGGAACACATCGCCATCGGCACGGCCATTCTGGATCGCAATCAAACCCTGGCTCACCAGCTTGTCTGGGATCATCTGCAAAAGGCCATGGAAGCAAAGCTGCGGTCACTGGTCGCAGTGCTTGGCTAACCCTGGCCGCTGAGCATCATTCGACGTGTTACGTGCAAGGAACAGAGGGGGAAGAGAGGCGATGGAAATGACAACAACCGGCAAAAAGCGACCCATACCGCTGCCAATTCAGATGGTTCTCGGCCTTGTTCTGGGCGTGGTGTGCGGCTTTCTGGCCCCCCATTTCTCCCAGGCGCTGGCGCCCGTGGGCACGGCTTTTGTGCAGGCCATCAAGATGATCGTTGTGCCGCTGGTTTTCACGGCCATCACGCTTGGCATTTACCAGATGGGCAATAGCGCCAAGCAGCTGGGCAAGGTTTCTGTCATCAGCCTGCTCTATTTTTTCATTGCCACGGTGGTGGCCATTGTCATCGGCCTAGCGCTCAACGGCATGTTTCATCCCGGCGTTGGGGTCAACCTTTCGCACACCGCCGAACTGCCCAAAAACCTCAACACCACGGTCAACTGGACAAAATTCTTTCTTGATATGATTCCCTCCAACGTGGTGGCAGCCATGGCTGGAACCAACCTGTTGCCGGTGCTTGTTTTTGCGGTGTTGCTGGGGCTGGCCCTCGCCTCTATCGGCAGCCGGGCAAAGCCGCTGGTGGACGTGCTTGACGCTCTCATGGGCGCTGTGTTCAAGCTCACCGGCTGGATCATCGCCCTGTCGCCCATCGCCATTTTTGCCATCATTGCCTGGCTGTTTTCCACGCAGGGCATGCACACCATTCTGGCTCTGCTCAAGCTGGTGCTGGTCATGTATCTGGGGCTTGGTGTGCTGCTGGTACTCTTTGCGCTTCTGATGTTCGCTATTGGCGAGCACCCCCTCCAGACCGCAAAGGCTGTCAGCGAACCCGTCATCCTGGCATTTGCCACGCGCTCGTCCGAGGCGACCCTGCCCCTGCACATGGAAAAGCTGGTGGAAATGGGCGTTCCCAAGGCCGTTGCCTCGGTGGTGCTGCCTCTGGGCTACGCCTTCAACCGCGACGGTTCCATCATGTATTTTGCTCTGGCCGTGGGCTTTCTGGCCGATGCCTATAACATTCCGCTTGATCCCGGCACTCTGCTTTCCATCATCGTGGTGACGACCCTTGCCAGCAAGGGCAGCGCCAACGTGCCTTCGGGCGGTCTTGTGGCCATAGCCATGGTGTTGACCACCATCGGCGTTCCCGTGGAGGCTCTGGCCATTATCGCGGGCGTGGATGCCTTTCTCGACATGGGGCGCACCGCCGTCAACGTGGTAAGCAATACCGTAGCGGTCAAGCTGGTCATGCGCTGGGCCGGCATTGCCTACGAACCGGTGGAAGAATCCGTATAGGCTTGACAGCAATGAATACAGAAATGCCCTTTGTCGATTTACGCAGTGACACCCTCACAGTCCCCACAGAGGTCATGCGCGCGGTTATGCGCATGGCCGAAGTGGGCGACGATGGCCGTGTGGATGCGGAAGGTCGCGGTGCCGACCCCACGGTAAACCGGCTGGAAGACTGCGCAGCCGATCTGCTGGGTAAGGAAGCCGCGCTGTTCTGCCCCTCGGGGACCATGGCCAATCTGGTGGCCCTTGCCACATGGTGTGAAAGGGGAGATGCCGCAGCTCTGGAACCAGACCTGCACGTGTACCGCACCGAAAAGTCGCCCTTTATGGAAAAATTCCTGGGCCTCCGGCCGGTGATGTACGGGCGGGATGCGCAGGGTATGCCGGAAGTGGCATCCTTTGCAGCAGCCTGCGCGGCTCCTGGCATCAAGGTTGCCTGTGTGGAAAACAGCCACAACTTCGGGGGCGGCATCTGCGTGGCGCTCGAGCGGCAGCAGGCGCTGGCTAAGGCGGCCCGCAAGGCGGCAGTGCCAGTACATATGGATGGGGCGCGGCTGTTCAACGCTTCTGTGTCTCTGGGGGTGGAGGCGGCCAGTCTGGCAGCCTGTGCCGACAGCGTGATGTTCTGCCTCTCAAAGGGGCTGGGCGCGCCCGTTGGCTCGGTGCTGTGCGGTTCGCGCGATTTTATTGCCAGGGCCCGTCAGACGCGCAAGCTTCTGGGCGGCGGCATGCGTCAGGCAGGCATAATGGCGGCGGCTGGGCTTGTGGCCCTGGAAACGGGCATTGACCGGCTCATTGAAGATCACGAAAACGCCTGCCGTCTTGGCGCAGCGCTGGCTGCCTACGGTGAGTTTGTGCTCACTCCCGTGCAGAGCAATATTGTGATGCTGGATATCAGCGCTTCGGGCAAAACTTCGGAGTGGTTCGAGCAAAAGCTTGCGGCATTGGGCCTGCTGGCCAAGGGCATGGGCAAGGAGCATCTGCGGCTCACTACCTATCGAGGTATCGAGGGGCAGCATATTGACCAGGCCATTGCGGCTTTTCAGCGGTTTATGGAAGAAAATCGCGCCCAGTGGGCCTGACGCTGCCGGGTCTGACACAGCAAACAAAAACAGCGCCGGTTGTCGTTATGGCAACCGGCGCTGTTTTTGTTTGCTGTGCTGGCAGGCTAGTCCACAGTCAGAATGACGGAAAAAGCCTTGAAAAACACGGTAACAGTCTGACCAGCCACAAGATTGATGGGATTTTCAGGCCCACGGTTGCGCAGGGCGCACACCTGGCTCCCTTCGCTCAGGGCCACCAGAATTTCGGCCACCATATCGTCCTCTCTCACGCGTTCCACCACGCCGGTGAAGCAGTTTTCTGCCGGACGAGAGCTGTTGGGCGACAACTCGCCCCCCTGCACCAGTACCCACGGTGCCTTGATGCTGGCATTGACCAACTTGCCCTCATTGAGTGCCAGAGTCTTGCAGCTTTCGTCTGTAATAAGGGACGAAACGCGCAGCCCGCCTGCGGTGCGCAGCACCACTTCGACCAGCAGGCCGCTTTGCCGCAATGAGGTAATGCGCCCCTGAAAAACGTTACGTGCACTTGTTTTCATGGGTCGCTCCCTTTGCAGTTGTTCGCGCAGCAGGCGCTTGGCCTCCTGCGGGTCGCAGCGGACAATGCCGCTCTGGCCGGGCGCGGATCGCCGGCCCAGAAAAATATCCACCACGGGCAGGGGCAGGCCCTGCCGCCCCAGTTCAAGGGCACGGGTGTGGCGCAGTGAACGCGCGCTCAGAAGGCCCTTGGGCAGCCCGCAGGCGGCACCGCACTGTTGCAGACAGCGGCGTACATAGCTTGCGTCGCAGCGCATGAGTTCGCGGGTTTCAGGAAACAGCGCGGGGTCTTCAAGCACGCGTTTGAGGCGGCGGCTGATGGTCAGCGGCAGCGGCACCTCGCGCCCGGGGGTGTCCTGTGTGCCGGGAACCCGGATGACACCCTCCTGAAAATCGAGATGCGAGGGCATGATTTCAAAAATTTCCACAAGCCGCAGGGCCGCATAGCGCAGCAGCATAAAGATAAGCCACATGCGCAGGCGGGGCCTTTTTTCACGGGGGCCGCGGGCGGCGCTTGCGCGCTCCCACAGCCACGTTTCCACGGCAAGCAGTTCTCGTGGGCTGATGCGACCGGTGTCTTGCAGCAGCGCGGCAGAATCGCGGCGCATGAGCCTCTGGCGCAGCCAGGCTCTGTCTGCGGAAGAGAGCGAGCGCAAAAGCGCGGCCATTTCCTCACGGTTTTTGTTTTTTTCCATGCAGCATCCCGTCAGTTTTCAGGTCTTATACAAATAAAACCCCCTTGTTGTACAGTGTTCACGCTTTTGTGAATAAACGCGACTACATTGCCCGCGCGCATGGCTTCTGTACTGTGAGCGTACAAACAGCGCATCTGGCGCACGGAGGAACTTCATGAAAAAGACAGCTCAGGTTCGTGGGGCATTTGGCCGCATCGTACTCGCACTGGCCTGCGTGGCCCTGCTCAGTCTTCCCGCTCAGGCGGCGGAAATGACCGTTTCTGCTGCGGCCAGCCTTACCAATGCCTTTACCGAGATCAAGGGTCTGTTTGAAAAGCAGCATGCGGGCCTGCAGGTAAACACCAACTACGCCGCCTCCAACCCTCTGCTCAAGCAGATTCAGGAAGGCGCGCCTGTTGACGTATTCGCCTCTGCCGATCAGGCCACCATGGACAAGGCCGTGACGGCCAAGGTTGTGGACCCCGCCACCCGCAAGAATTTTGCACTCAACGATCTGGTGCTTATCGTGCCCGCCGGTTCCAAAAAGCCCGCCAAGCTTGAAGACCTCAAGGCCCTCAAGCGCGTTGCCATTGGCAACCCCGAATCTGTGCCGGTTGGCCGCTACACCAAGGATGCACTGACCAGCGCCAAATTGTGGGAGGCCTTGCAACCCCAGCTGATCATGGGCAACAGTGTGCGTCAGGTGCTGGACTACGTTGCGCGAGGCGAAGTGGACGCGGGCTTTGTTTACCGCACCGATGCCAAGCAGCTTGCCGACAAGGTAGACGTGGTTATGATTGTGGAAGGGCATGATCCTGTAAGCTACCCCATTGCTGTGGTCACCACCGGCAAGGAAGCCAAAATGGGTCAGGAATTTCTGAACTTTGTGCTTTCGCCCGAAGGGCAGGCCGTGCTTGCCAAGTATGGTTTTTCCAAGCCGTAACGGCAGCTGCGTTTGATCCTGTGGGGTAAAACCTGATTCTGGTTGAGCTCACTGGTGGCGGTTGCCGTTTTGGCAGAAGCGGCAGCCGCCTGAATTTTTTATTGTGTTGCGGTGATGAGGCAGGGGGATAGACATGGATTTTGATTTTGCATTTGTCTGGAGCCCCCTTGAGCTTTCGTTGCGCGTGGCCGGAGCGGCCACGGCGGTCTCCTTTGTTGTGGCAACGCTGGCAGCCTGGCGGCTGGCCCGCAAGCGTGGTCCGCTGCCCGCCATGCTGGACGCACTGTGCTCTCTGCCTCTGGTAATGCCGCCTACGGTGCTGGGCTATTACCTGATTTTGCTGGTGGGGCGGCGGGGGGTGCTTGGCCCCGGACTGGCAGAGCTTGGCATCAACCTGATATTTTCATGGCAGGGCGCGGTGGTGGCCGCCACGGTGGTGGTTTTTCCGCTCATTTACAAGTCGGCGCGCGCGGCGCTTGAACAGGTGGACAAACACCTTGAAGACGCGGCGCGAACCCTTGGCGCGTCCGAGTGGCGAGTGTTTGTGAGCGTGTCGCTGCCGCTGGCCTGGAAGGGTATTTTTGCGGGTATCATGCTGGCCTTTGCGCGCGGCATGGGCGAATTTGGCGCAACCCTGATGATCGCTGGCAACATTCCCGGCAAGACCCAAACCCTGGCCCTCGCCATTTACGATGCCTTTCAGGCGGGCAATGACCTGCAGGCATCGTGGCTTGTGGTCATCACCTCGGTCGTGTGTGTGAGCCTGCTTATGGCCGCAGAGCTGCTGGTAAGATTCAGGAGGTGGCGCTGATGTTATCCCTGCATCTGGAAAAATGCTTCAGGAACGGGGTAACGCCCTTTAGCCTCAATGTGCGTTACGACATTGGCGACGAGCACAAGTGCGCTGTGCTTTTTGGCCCCTCCGGCTCTGGCAAGTCGCTGACCATGCAGTGTCTGGCCGGGCTCACACGGCCCGATGCCGGGCACATACGCATTGGCGATTGTACGCTGTACGACAGCGCGCAGAATATTTTTGTTTCTGTGCAAAAAAGGCGCATCGGCTACATGTTTCAGGATTACGCGCTGTTTCCGCACTTGAGCCTGCTGCAAAATGTGGCCTACCCCAACACGGGCTGCTGGCCCTGGAAGGTGCGCGCCGAAGAGCGCGACAAGGCGCTGGCCATGCTTGAGCGTTTGGGCATAGGGCATCTGGCAGCACACCTGCCCTCGCAGATTTCTGGGGGGCAGCGCCAGCGTGCCGCGCTGGCCAGGGCGCTCAATGCCGATCCGCTGCTGCTCCTGCTGGACGAGCCTTTTTCTGCTCTCGACCCCCTGCTGCGAGAACGTCTGCGCGAAGAACTGCTTGAACTCATCGGCAATCTGACCATTCCGGCCGTGATTATCAGCCATGATCCGGATGATGTGGATACCTTTGCTGGTGGGCTTGTACTGTACGACAGGGGCGGAGCACGCACGGTCACGGACTATGCGGATCTGCGCAAGAATTTTGCTACAGCGGGCAAGTGCCTGCGGTACCTGCAGGAACATAACGAGGCCTGAGCTGCCCCCTGATCAAACATAAGGCCCCTGCCCGCCAACGGACAGGGGCCTTGAATTTGGGCCGTCAAGAGCTAGCGGCTGGCCGCTTCCAGCCCTGTGGCGTCAATGGTGCCAGCATGCTGCGGTGAAGAAAGAAACTTCAGCAGGGTCTGCGCGCCCTCAGGATTTTTGGCTCCCTTGACGATACCGGCAGAAAACAGCGTCACTAGCTGCACTTCTTCAGGAATCAGGCCGACAACCTGAATGCCCTGAATGGGCTTGAGTTCGCTGAGCTGCTGAAAGCCAATCTCTTCCTCGCCACGGGCCACCACATTGCCCACCGGCTCGGCAGGAATCATGTGGATCTTGTCCTTGAGCGCCTCAGCAAGGCCCAGCTTGGGGATCATGACGTTGGAAACGTAGGTGCCGCTGGCACTGTCGGAATAGGCAATGCTGCTGGCGTTGAGCAGGGTCTGCTTCAGGGCTTCCACGGTGGATATATCGGGCAGGGGCGCACCGGCGCGCACAGCCAGCGCAACCTTAGAGCTCGCCAGCACTACGGTGCTGGTGGGTTCGATTTTGCCTTCCTTGACCAGTTTGTCCAGCGCGTTGCCCACCATGATGACGATATCGATATCTTCGCCCCGTTCAAGGCGGTGGGGAATAGTGTTGGGGGTATCACCCATGGAGGGGCCCCACACTGTCTTGAGGGTATTGCCCGTGGTTTTTTCAAACTCCGGTCCGAGTATCCTGTAGGCAGAGGCAAAACCTGCGGTGGCGGCAACATTTATCTCGGCAGCGCCCGCAACGTTTGAGCAGGTCAGCAAAGCCGTGCCGCACATAGCGAGACAGACAGACTTGAGTAGCATCTTCACCCTTGGTTCCCCTTGATACAGATTTTGAGAAAGTTGATCCTTGCCGCGAGCGAAGCTATCGGTGCGGCCTGCTGCGGCCTTGGGGCATGCGCCTGTCTTCAACGCTGGTGGAAAGCCTGACGACTGCCTAACCGCTAGACCTTTGTCGAGCGTTTGGCGATGTACAGGGCATTGTCGGCCCGTTTCAGGGCTTCTTCTACCGGTTCTTCCGTACAGTGCCAGGTGGCATGCCCAATGCTGATGCCAATGTGCAGCAACAGGCCGTCGGTGGCAATGGGCGACCCCACGGTTTCACGTATGCGCCGCACTGTGCGCATGATGTCGGGTGTGCTGTCGCGGTGGCTCAGCAGGGCCAGAAACTCGTCGCCGCCAAGGCGCACAAGCACGTCCTCCTTGCGCAGACAGCCCGAAAGCCGTTGGCCAAGGATGGTCAGCACCGCATCGCCCACGTGGTGCCCGTAGGTATCGTTGACTGGTTTGAAGCCGTCCAGATCCATGTATAAAAGTTCAACTACGCCATGATTGAGCTGCAGTTCGGGCATGGATTCGTCCAGGCGGGCGGCCAGCCCGTGCCTGTTGAGCAGGCCCGTCAGTGAATCACGCTCGGCGGCGTACTGGATGCGGTTCCGGTCTTTTTCAGCTCGGGTGAGGTTTTCAACCAGGGTTGAAAGCGAGGACGAAAGCACCTCGATTTCCAGTATGCCCTCATTGCGCGGAATAGTAACTCGCTCGCCCTTGCTGAGCTTGTCGGCCGCAAGGGTGAGGGCTTTGAGAGGGGCAATGACCTTTCTGGCTGTATAGCCAGCTACCAGGGCAAACAGCGCGGCCAGCACCAGACCGGCCACAAGAATGCGTGATACCAGCTTGCGCACCGGCGCGTAGGCCGTATCCAGAGATTGCCGTGCCACCACACTCCACTGCAAGCCGTCATAATCCTTGAATCCTGTACACCTGACGGCGGCGGTGAGGTAGGAGATTCCGTCGGGCCATGGTTCCACGGCCCAAGCGGAATCCGCATCTTCGAGCCGTTGCAGCAGGGGCAGGGAAAGTGGCTGCGCGTCGTTGCCGCCGCCAAGTATGACGCTGCCGTCCGCGCCAAGAACCATGATTTTTGTGCCTGTGTCTGATCCCTCGCCAGACAGAATGAATTCCTCAACCTCTCTGGCCCATGTCCAGCTCAGGTGGGCCACCAGAACCCAGTCTTTCAGCTCGCCTTCGCCAATGGGCATGCTTATGTCCACAAACTTGAGCGGCGTATTTTCCGGGTGGGGCAGCAGCTGGGCAAGCAGGGTGGCCTTGCGCACATCGCCCACAAACAGGCCGTTTTTGCCCTGGCGAAAGATGGCGCAGATGGAAAGGTCAGTGCCTTGCAGCACTCCGTCTGTGGAGGCGAGCACCTTCCCCTTGGGGTTCATGAGCCCAATCCAGGCAAAGGCGGGCATGGTGTCCTGCAGGCGGTTGACGGCGGTGGCAACCTTGTCCATATCGCCGCCGATCAGGCCTATGGTGTGGCGCAAGGTGTCCACTTCCTTGATCCAGAACCACATGGACTGGTCAAGGGCTTTGGCAAGTGACTGAACGCGGTTGGTCAGCAACAGCCCGCGTTCATAGCGTGCCTCGCTGCTGGCCTCTCGCCCCGTGATGGCCGCAAGAAAGCATGAGGAAAGGAGAATAAGCAGGGTGAAGGCCTCAATAAATTGCGCCTTGAGGCTGCGCGTGAACATGCGCATAGCTCCTCCTGCGGGGGGGCATGACGGGGGACAAATATTCTTTTACGTTATTTTTTGAATAATATCGAAATGGGCGAAATACGCAATGGGCAGGAAAACTCTTGGATACTTGTCCGCCGTAAAAAATACAAAAAAGAGAGGTGCAGACGCAATGCACCTCCCCTTTTGGCTATAGGTTTGAGGAGAAGAGATTTGCTTTTTATGCGGCGCTGCCGAGAGCGGCCTCTCTGCGATTGCGCTGCTGGCCGCGCCACATGCCGCCAAGAATCATGCCCGCACCCACGAGCAGGCCGGCACACATGGTCACAAAGCTGACCACCTTGAAGATGTACAGCATGCCCGGCCCCATATGGATGAGGCCCAGCGCGTTGAGGTAGCCCGGCAGGGCCACAATGCGGCTGGCGGCCACGATAAGCATGATGGCGGCCATGACGTACTTGATCATGATGGGTTTGACGTAGGTGGTGCCGATGGCCCCAAGCTGCACGCCAAACAGCGAACCAGCCAGAATGATGAAGACCAGCCGGATGTCGATCATGCCGTGCATGGCCCAGTTTACCGAGCCGCACAGGCCCATGACAAAGGCGGTGACCAGCTCTGTGCCTGAAGCGATCAGCCCCGGCACGCCGATGACATAGATCAGCCCCGGTACGCCCACAAAACCGCCCACGGCGATGGTTGCTGCCAGCATGCCAGTGGCGATGCCCACGGGCAGGGTGAACCACAGCGAAATACGCAGACCGGATTTGGGAAAGGAAATCATGGGTGGCAGGTTAATGGCCTGAAGCTTTTTGGCCAGGGGCGGGGTGCCCTCGTCGTCGTCAAGCCCGGCCTGGCTTGAGCGCAGGGCATCTTTCAGAACATAGCTGCCCACAACAACCAGCACCACCACAAACGAAACGCTCACGTACAGGTCGGAACCGGCCTGTCCCCAGTTGTCCAGAATAAATCGCTGGATACGGATGCCGATCTGCACGCCAATGCCCGCAGTGGCGGCAATGACCATGCCCAGCTTGACGTCCACCTGGCCGAAGCGGTAGCGCTTGATAGCGCCCACCATGGCCTTGGGAAACTTGTGGCACATGTTGCTGGCCACGGCCACGGCCCCGGGAACGCCAAGCCCCATCATGCCGGGGGTGAGAATGAATGCGCCCCCAGAGCCGATAAAACCGCTCACCAGCCCGCCCACAAAACCCACAGCCAGCAAAAAGGCTATGGAAACAGGCGTGAGCGTTATGAATTGCGACGGGTCAAGACTGAGCAGATCCATGTTAACCTCCACGGGCATGCTTGCCGGGGCGTACTGTGTTTGCGCTGGCCCAGAGCCAGGCATGTCGCCGCTCAACCAATGGTACGAGCCGGGCGGCGGCGCAGCCCGGCCCTGTAAAAAACGTTTTGCTAGCCGTGCACCACAGCGGTGGTGTCAATACGGGGAGCGGGCGTGGCAGTCTGGCGCACGGCAACCTTGGGGGCAGCCTTTGCGGCCTGCTTCTGCACGCCGGTAATGCCGCACAGTTCCCACAATGCGCCGGCAAAATGACCGTGCACGTACGAGAGCAGCAGCACCGAGGCTATGGGCAGGGCTGTCCACAGTCCACCCTTTGCGCACAGGGCGGCAAAGGTGTCGGCATTGGTAAAGGCAAGCACATACATGAGTATGCTGCCCGCGCCGAAAAGCAGCAGCTGCTTGAGCGCTGCGGGCTGCGCCTTGCCGTTGATGTTCCACAAATCGTCTGTCCAGCCGGGTTGGCCCGCGTCGGCATAAGCCACGGCGGTAAACCAGTTTTCCATCGTTTTTTGCAGGGTATTCATGTCGGCCTCCTGCATGGGCAATTACAACTATTGTGCCAAAAAGCTCAAAATGTAACATGCCGTTTTAAAAGGATATTTTTTTGTAAACGCGCACCTTGGCGTCCCCCTCAACTGTTGCATTATGGCATGCCCCGACAGGCCAGGCGCTGCAAACTGTTGCCGCTCTAGGCTTGTCAGGACTGTTTTATTTTTGTACGCTGTTGCATATTGAAACAACGTCAGGCGCAGATATGAAACAATGCGCCTGCGGGGGTGTGCGCATGCTTCCGCATTTTTCAGTCTGGCATACCATTCGCGGCAAGATCGCTGTCGGCACGGGGCTGTTTCTGGTCATGCTGCTGCTTTTGGGCGGCATTGCCAGCTATGATCTCGGGCGTATCGACCGCGCGGCGCGCCTCATAGACATGGTGGACGACCTGCGCAGCGACGTGCTTGAAATGCGCAGGTACGAAAAGAATTTGCAGCTGTTCCCCGGCAGAAAAGGCGATCTGGCCGCCCTGCGTAGTTTTGTGGAACTGACGCGTGAGCGGGCCACCGCCGTGGGGCAGGATTATAATGCCGCCATGGGGCGCCGGGTGGGCGACGGCGCGCACCGGAACCTCGACCTGCTGCTTGAGGGTATCGGAACCTACGAGGCCCTGCTGGACGACCAGCCGTCAGACGGCGCGGCCCTTACCGATCAGGGGCAGCGCCTGAGCGAACTGGCCGATTCGGCAGTGCGCCGCATGCGTCAGGGCATCTTTACCGCCGTGGGCAACCTGCGCTCCCAGCTGCTGGCTGCCGTGGGGGCTTTGCTGGCTTGCGGCATCGGCTTTGCCTGGCTGATAGGCAGGCACATTGTGCGCGCGCTGGCAGCCATTGAAAGTGCTGCCCGCAGTGTGGGCGCGGGCATGCCTCTGCCGCCGCCCCCGCCCCAGCTGGAGCAGGAGGCCCGGCACGTGCTCCAGACGCTGGACAGCATGGCCACAGAGCTTGAAAAACGTCATGCCCTGCTGTTGCAGGAAAAAAAGCTGGCCTCTCTGGGGGTGCTGACCTCTGGCGTGGCCCACCAGCTCAACAATCCCCTGAACAATATTTCCATGGGCTGCCAGCTGCTGGGCGAAGACGTCAACGACGCCCGCCTGGGCGTACGGCCCATGCCCGCAGCGACGGATGTGGCGGCGCAGCTGAACGAAATTCAGGCCGAGGTTGTGCGCGCTCGTGACATTGTGCGCGGCCTGCTTGATTTTGCGCGTGACCGGCCATTTACCGTGGCCCGGCATGAGCTGGCAGGCGTAGTGGGCAGGGCTGTGGCCCTGGTGCGCCACGACATGGGCGCGGGCGTGCGTATTGAGGTGGATGTGCCACAAGGGCTTGAGCTGCCCGTGGACGCCCAGCGCCTGCAAGAGGTGCTTATCAACCTGCTGCTCAACGCCGCGCAGGCTATGGACGGCAAGGGTGAAGTGCGCATAAGCGCGCAGGTGGACGAAGCTGAGGGTATGGCCGAGCTGCGCGTGAGCGACACGGGCAAGGGCATTGAACCGCAGTATCTGGGCAGGGTATTTGACCCGTTTTTCAGTCTCAAACCCGTGGGCGAAGGAACAGGGCTTGGCCTGTCCATAGCCTTTGGCATTGTGGGCAAGCACAACGGTACTCTTGAAGTGCAGAGCCAGCCGGGCCAGGGAGCGTGCTTTACTGTGCGCCTGCCGCTGGCGGCGCGGCTGGGTGCCGAGGTTTCAGGAGCAGACGCATGACTACGGAACGTTTTCGCCTTGAGGAGCAACAGCCCTCCTACAACGGCAATGCCCGCGAGGCGACGCCACGCACGGGTGGCAGGCTGCTGATCATTGACGACGAGCGCATGGCCCGCGCCAACCTTGCGCGCGCCCTTGAGCGCGGCGGGCACGAATCGGCCCAGGCGGGTAGTGGAGAAGAAGGCCTTGCCCTGCTGGCCGAGCAGGAATTTGACGTGGTCATTACCGATATCGCCATGGCGGGCATGAACGGCATGGAAGTGCTCAAGGCGGTGCGATCGAGCAAGCCCGATGTGGAAGTGATCATGGTCACCGGCTACCCCATGATCGAAAATGCCGTGGAGGCCATGCGTCTGGGGGCTTTTCACTATCTTGCCAAGCCCTATTCGCTGGAAGAAGCCCGCATGCTGGTGGCCCGCGCGCTGGAAAAGCGCCGCCTGCGACAGCAGGTTGCCCAGATGCGCGCCCAGCTTGAGGCCAGCGGCTCGGTGCCGGAGATGGTGGGCGTGTCACCCGCCATGTGCGGCCTGCGGCAGGCGCTCATGCGTCTTGCCCCCACCGATGTGGCCGTGTTGTTGCAAGGTGAAACAGGTACCGGCAAAGAGCTGGCCGCCCGCACCATGCATGCCCAGAGCCAGCGGGCGCGAAGGCGTTTTCTGGCCGTGAACTGCGGCGCGCTTTCGCCAGAGCTGCTTGAAAGCGAGCTTTTTGGTCACGAGCAGGGGGCTTTTTCTGGCGCAGTTCGGCGCAAGGAAGGTCTGTTTGAAGCCGCCAGCGGCGGCACGCTGTTTCTGGATGAAATTGGCGAAATGCCCTCAGGCATGCAGGTCAAACTGTTGCGCGTACTGCAGGAGCAGAATCTGCGCCGCGTGGGCGGTACGGTGGACATACCCGTGGACGTGCGCATCATCGCCGCTACCAATCGCAACCTCAAGGAAGAGGTAGAGGCGGGACGTTTTCGCCGAGATCTGTACTACCGCGTGGCCGTGGTCACACAGGAATTGCCGCCCCTGCGCAGTCGCGCCGAAGACGTGCCCCTGCTGGCGCGCTTTTTTCTGGCGCGGCTGGCGGAGCAGGGTGGGGCCGTGCCGCTGGATATTGACGACAGCGCACTGGATGCCCTGCGGCAGTATCCCTTTCCCGGCAATGTGCGCGAGCTGGCCAATATTCTTGAGCGGGCGTCGGTGTTCTGCCCACCGGGCGGCAGCATAGGTCTTGCGCACCTGCCCCCCGAGGTGCGCGAGGTGTGGGACCGTGGAGTTTTGCCAGTGGTAGACGTGTCTGTGCCAACACGAGGGCAGACTGTGGTTGTTCCCGTGTCGCAGACAGCAGCAACAGGTGCTCCATCGCAAGCAGATTCGTCGGCATCGCTGGTTCCTCTGGCCGAGATGGAAAAGCAGCACATTCTGCATGCCCTTGAGCTGGCGGGCGACAACCGCACGCTGGCGGCAGACATGCTGGGTATCAGCCGGTCATCGCTGTGGCGCAAGCTGCGGGAATACGGTGTATAGACGCGGCGGTTGCAGGTTGCATCTGCAGCAGACGCCTGCGCCTTGTCCTGAAGTTTTTTCGGGTGCGTTTCCGATATCCTGTTCTGCTAACCGTCGTGCCGTAACGTTCTGTCTGGTCAGGGCACGCATGCAGGAACAGGTTTTCGCGCAATGCTCCTTACAACTATATTGGAGGAATAATGCAGATTCGTATGAAAGAGCATCCGTTGACCGCCGGGCAGATTGATTCCCTGCTGGATTCCGTAGAAGTGGGGCACCTGGCCACGTTGGGCGACAACGGTTTTCCCTATGTGACCCCGGTGCACTTTGTGCGTATGAACGGGCGCGTCTATTTTCACGGTCTGGCGGCCGGGCAGAAGCTGAAAAACCTGCGTGCGGACTCCAGGGTCTGTTTTGAGGTGGAAGGTCCGCACCGGTTTATTCAGGCCGACACTCCCTGCGACACCAATACCGCCTACCAGAGCGTGATTATTACCGGTCATGCGGCAGTGGTGGAAGACCCCGCTGTCAAGACCGCCGCACTTGATGCTGTTGTGGCCAAGTATACGCCCCAGCACGCCGGGGCGGCGCATCCCCCCAATATGCTTAAAATGACGGCGGTGGTTGAAATCACGATTGGTGAAATCACCGGCAAATACTACGCCTGATTTGCTGACGAAAAGATGAAAACGCAAAAGCCCGGCTACAGCCGGGCTTTTGCGTTGGCAGATGAAAAGACAGCTGCCGCGCGAGAGGGCGTCCGCTTTACGCGTTGGCGCCTAGAGCTTTTTGGCGATGATATAGCGGGGCCTGCGGCGCACTTCGGTAAAGACCTTGGCAAGGTATTCACCCACCAGCGCAAGGCAGAAAAGCTGCACCGAGCCCAGCAGCAACACCACGATAATCAGCGATGTCCAGCCCTGAATGGTTTCGCCCATGGCGTACTTGAGCAGCGAAACTCCGCTGAAGGCAATGGCCGCCATCATGCAGATCATGCTCATGAGGCCCGCAAAGCGCAGGGGGGCCGCGCTGCACGCTGTAATGCCCTTCCATGCGAAAGAAACCATTTTCCAGAAAGGATACTTGCTTTCGCCAGCCGTGCGGCTTTGGCGCATGTAGAACACCTGAGCGCTCTTAAAGCCCAGAGCGGGAAAAAGCCCACGCAGAAACAGGCTCTGCTCGTGCACTTCGTCCAGAGCTTCCAGCACCGGGCGGGCCACCAGCCGGTAGTCGGCATGGTCAGGGATAAGCGGAACCTTGAGCCAGCGCATAAAGCCGTAAAACATGTGCGCCGTACGGCGTTTAAAGGCCGTGTCGGTGGTGCGGTCATTGCGCACGCCGTAAACAATGTCGTTGCCAGCCGTGTAGCTGGCGATCATTTCGGGTATGGCGGCGATGTCGTCCTGCAGGTCGGCATCAAGGCTGATGATGCAGTCCACGCCCCAGTCGCGGGCCGTTATCATGCCCGCCCAAACGGCGTTCTGGTGGCCTGCGTTGGCGGCAAAGCTCACGGCCCTGCATGAGGGATCAGCGGCGTGGCGTTCTTCCAGCAGTTCCCAGGTCCGGTCACGACTGCCGTCGTTGACGTACAGGGTGTAACTGTCGGGATGAACGCTACCCTTGCTTTTAAGGTCATGCAGAAGGCTTGCCAGGGCATCAAGAGTACGCGGCAGGGTTTCCTCTTCATTATAGCAGGGAACAACCAGTGCCAGCAGGGGGGCCGAACGGGACAATATTCTTCCTCCGTAGGGAGCGTATGCGCGAAGTGGTCAGTTCTGTTGCCGGGCAATCGTAACACGGCGCCAGACAAGAGGCTTGCCGGGTTGTTTTACAGCGATACAGGCAATGTCGTCTACAGATTTGATTCCGGGAATGTGCACAGCGGCCTTGCCATCGTCCGTAACGTCGGCGCTGGCGGGAAAATACCGCAGGGCTACGGCCCCGGCAGAAATGACGCCTTCGTTACGGCCTTCAGACAATGCGCGCGCCAACCCCTGAAGCAGACTGCTGGTTGTGGACGTGTGCACTCTTGCCCCAACATGCACCTCGCCTTGGGGAAGGTTTTCAAAAAAGACAATGTTGCACAGAACCAGCGCTCTGGCGTCGGGCGATTCGTAAATCTGCAGGGTGCTGGCTTCATCCCAGGGAACGAGTTCGCGCCAGTTCTCCGAATAAAGGTTGATCTGGCGGATGTCATAGCCCGGAAAGAAATATTTGTCGGTTTCAGGGTAATTGATATTGCCGAGGGATTGTTGGGGATGTGCGCCCGTTACTGAACGCGCCGTGAGAAAAACGCGGGCTTCGAGCAGCACGCTCGAAAACAGCAGGGCGCAAAAAATGACAAAAAGCGCCCGGGCCTTGAGGCTTGTGGGGTTGAGAGCCACCAGCAGCGAAAAGGGACAGAGCGCGGTAAAAAAGAAGGTGGCGCTCATGGCCCGAAATGGGGTGGAGGGGCTGGCGACAAAGGCCGCAAGACTGGCCTGAGCCATAAGAAAAAAGACCATTGCCGGTATCCACACGGCAGGCTTCAGAAGCCCCCTGCGGCGCAGCATCCACGCAAACAGCAGTGCCGCGAGAAAATAGGGCAGCATTTCTAGCTGTTCAGTGCTCCAGAACTCCATAAAACGCAGCAGAGCCTTCATGGAAGCCAGAGGAATTTTTTCCATGCCGCCCACTGCGGCCAGACGAATGGCATTGCCGGGGGCCGCCATCATCATGCCCCAACCCAGGGCAGCGCCAGCTATGCCCGCCACGGCCCACAGGTGTGCGCGGCCCGATGCGCGCCAGCGGAATGCGGTTACCCCCAGCGCAGTCAGCAGGGCCAGCATACCCACATTTTCATTGCTCCAGCCCGCCAGAATGCCCGCAAATACGAAGAGAACACCGCCCGGCAGACGAAAATCCGCCCTGTCGGCCAGCATGCGATAGGGAACAAGAAAGAGTGTGGCCCATGTGAGGCTGTACCCGTAATCGCCCGTGCCCGTGCGCCAGAAAAAAACCGTGCCGAATGCGGGTAGGGCAATCCATATAAGACCGGCCACCACCACAAGGTGCCATGCTCTCAGCCGCTCACGCCACTGCGCTCCAAGGGCCAGCAGTGTGCCACTCGCAACAAGCAGCATGAACATGATGGGAGTCAGCACCGGGTGTACCCACTCAGGGCCGGAAAGCAGCACTCGGGCCATATAATGCCCAATAAACTTGCCGCTCCATTCCATGTATTCCTTGACCTGTGTCGTCCACAGGCCAGCCCCGTTTTTTGAAAAAGCATAATCGTCGCTTATCCACGGGGTCATTGCGCAGAACCACGACATGACAGCCATGATGACAAGGCTGACAAGCACTATCCTGTTACGCCTGAAACTGTGAGAACTGGAACTAGAGTGTGCTGCCGAACTGGAATTTGGGTGCTGCATCCGGTAAGAATCCTGAAAGTTAAAAAAAATGGGCGGTATGAGTTCTAAAGCGCGTCTTTGGCCGATATCTACGAGCAAATATCACACGGTGTCAATGAATTTGCGGCTGTTATGGCGGGCTGGAATCCTGTCCGTTCCCGGCCTTGGTCTAATGTTATGATAAAAGTTGTCGTTAAGCGATTTTGCAGGTACCATTGAATGTGTAGTAATTTGTAAAGACCATGTCTGCTGCCGCAAATGTCGGCTCACGTCTGCCCCTTGGAGTTTCTCATGCGCCAGGTCAGCATAAAAAGCATTTGCACCATATCCATAACGGTAGCCGTTATTGCCGTGGTCTCCGTGCTTGTTTTCTACGTGTCTACTTCTTCTTATCGCATGGTAGCTGGCGTGCAGACAGAAGCTCTGAATGAGACCAGCAAGATCGTAGCCCGCTCGGCAGAAATATATATCAACCAGTCAATAGATGTGGCCAAGATTCTGGCCCGGCAGAAACCGGTGCTCGATGCCTTTGCAGGGCAGCCGCAGGAAGCACAGGCTCTGCTGCGCGACTATATCAAAACCTTGCCGGGGTACTGGTCGCTTCTGCTTATTGACCTCAAGGGTCGTGTGGTGGCCGGGGTAAATGCCGATATGGCCGACCTGACCGGCGACAACCGGGGCGACAGGGACTATGCGCGGCAGATATTCAGCGGCAAGGATGTGGCGCTGAGCGAAAGCGTAATGAAGGCCTCCTCGGGCGATGCATTGATATTTGTGGTTGCCAAGGCTGTGCACGGCAAGGACGGCGCGCTTCTTGGCGCCGTGGCGGTATGCCCCCGCTGGACGGATTTTACGGAAAAAAGCATTGACCCCATCAGGCTTGGGCAGCGCGGCTATGGGTTCACCCTTGACAAGAGCGGCCGCTTTGTTTCCCACAGCATGGACAAGAAACTGCTGCTTCAGGATTATTCCAAGGAAACTTTCATCAGGGATGCCCTCGCCAAGGGTAACGGCACCTTCAAATATGTGTGGAAGGGCGAAGACAAGTTCATGTCGGTGGCAACGGTTCCGTCCACAGGCTGGATTGTCTGCATGAGCGCTTATGATACAGAACTGACAGCCCCGGCGGCAGAGCAGCGCACCGTGCTGTACATAGTTGGCGTGTGCGCTGTTATTCTGCTGAATGTGATACTCGCCATTCTGAGCAAGCAGCTTGTTTTCAACCCCCTGCAACGCCTTACCGATTTTACCGAAGCTGTGGCGCAGGGAAACTTCAAGGCGACGCTTTCCGGTAAATATCGTGCAGAAATGTTACGTTTTTCCGAGCACTTGTGCGTTATGGTGGACGAGCTGAAAAAACGCCTCGGCTTTGCACAGGGCGTGCTCAACGGCATACCCACCCCTTGCTATATTGTGGGCAGCGACTTCAAGCTGATGTGGCTCAATGATCAGGTGCGCAGTTTGCTGGGTAAACCGGAACCCAAGGATTCGTATCTGGGCATGCGCTCTGGAAAGTTCTCACGCGGCGACGACAGCCACGAAACGCTTTCTGACCGGGCCATTAAGGAACGCAAAGCCCTGAACCGCGAGCTCGATTTTACAACGCCGGCAGGAAAGCAGTTGCGCGTTTCTGTTCAGACAACGCCGTTTTATGATCTGGATGGCGGCATGCTGGGATCCATCACTTTCTGGACAGACCTGACAGAACTTTACGGGCAGAAAACGCGTATCGAAGCGCAGAATGCCGCCATCGCGCAGACCGCGGTAGAGGTTTCGCATGTGGCCGAAAACATAGCCACGGCCTCGCAGCAGCTCTCGCAGCAGGTCGCGCACTCCAGCCAGGGCGCGCGCGAGCAGCGGGGCAGGGTCAGCGATACCGCCAATGCCGTGGAAGAAATGAACGCCACCATTCTTGAAGTGGCCCGAAGCGCATCGGCCACCTCTGAAAATGCGGACAAGGCCAAGCACAAGGCTCAGGATGGAGCCCGGCTGGTGGAAGAAGTGGGCGCTGCGGTTGAGAGCATACGCGCAGAGGCCGGGCAGATGACCGACAGCATGCGCCGCCTGGGCGAACAGGCTCAGGGCATCGGTGCAATCATGGGCGTTATCTCAGATATTGCCGATCAGACCAATCTGCTGGCGCTCAACGCAGCCATTGAGGCGGCCCGTGCGGGTGACGCCGGGCGAGGCTTTGCCGTGGTGGCCGATGAGGTGCGCAAGCTGGCCGAAAAAACAGCTCATGCCACAACAGAAGTGCGCACGGCCATAGGCGGTATTCAAAGCGGAACAAATACCGCTGCCGCCCAGATGGATGCGGCGGCCGAGCGTGTGGCTCAGGCCACCGGGCTTGCCCAGCGGTCTGGCGAGGCGCTGGCAGAAATCGTGTCCATGGTCGAATCGGCCGGTGATCAGGTGCGTTCCATCGCTACTGCGGCCGAGCAGCAGTCTGCCACCTCGGAAGAAATCAACAGGGCGGTCAGCTCCATCAGCGTAATCGCTTCTGAAACAGACGAGGCCATGGCCCAGTCTACCCAGGCTGTGGACGCCCTAGTGGGGCAGGCCAGAAAGCTTGAGCAGCTCATAGCTGCCCTGCGTTCCAACTAGCGTTGTTGCAGGATGCCTTTGACAAGGCCCTTGCCGTTCCTCGTGTCTGGGGCGCGGCAAGGGCCTTTTTTGTTGGTCGGGTGGGTTTTGCCAGCTATGATTGTGTGGTTGCGACCTGCCGCCAGCTTTGCAGTTCTATAATATTGCCCTCAGGGTCGCGCGCGTACACAAACATGGCCTCCATGTTGTTGGGGTAGGCCGCGGTAACAACTTCGCCAACCTGCCCGCCGCCCGCCGCCAGTATGGCCGCCAGCGTGTCCTGTACGTCATCCACCTCAAAGGCAATGTGGGCAAGTCCAGGGAGGTTTACCTCTGGCGGCAGGGTGTTGCGCAGGCTGTCGTACGAAAAAATTTCCAGCGTCGGGTGTGTGGCATCGTACCCCGGCAGCAGCAGATGTTCGCCGGTGATATGCGCGTGGGGCAGACCGGTGAGCCTGTCGAGCCAGGGGCCGCGCAGGTCGCGGGTTTGGCCTATGCTTTTGCAGCCAAGGGTCTCTTTGTAAAAAGCTGTAAGTCTTGCCGTATCACGGGCGATAATGTTGGTGTGCACGTAGCGAAGCATGTGGGCTCCTGCAATGGGTGGTCTGATGCCGGGCTGGTAGCATGTGGGCAAAGCAAGAGGCATATGCGCCTGCCGCTGGCTTGCTTTTTGCCAGAATATGCGTGCAAATCTATGCCCGAAGCATGGACTTATCAACGAGCATTACGGGCGATCGCGTGTGCGGGGCTGCTGCTGGCAGAAGTTCCTCATTTTTGCGCCTGTTGCCGTGAAATCTGGTATCTGTCGCTGTGTACATACCGATCAAGGATGAAAATTTATTTAAAATCAGCAGTAAGGTTATTTGTTAATATGTTCTTTCCATGAGCGAGCTATAGTGATATGCTTGCATATGTGTAGATGAAGCTATCTTTCCCTTTAGCCGGAAGGGTTTTGCCATGGAAAAGCTGTCGTTAAAAGAATTAGCTGTTCCTGTTATTAAGGCTATTGATAGCTGTAATTATTTGCTCAAGTCTCACCACAGGCGAACCGCCGTTATTGCCTACCATATTGGCAAAAAAATGGGCCTGGAACGTGACCAGCTGTTTACGCTGGTCATATCTGCTGCTGTTCATGATGTTGGGGCATTGTCGGTGCAGGAACGCGATCTGCTGGTCAGGGAGGATGTGCAAAATCCCCGGCCGCATTGCGACATGGGCAGCAAAATGCTTTCTTCATTCGCCCCTTTTGCGGAAGTTGCGCGGGTGATCAAACATCACCACATTCGTTATGCGGCATCGCTTGATATGCCCGAGGGCGAGGTACTGCTGGAGAGCCATATTCTGCATCTGGCAGACCGCGTGGATATTGTCATCAATCCCGATATTTTTGTGCTCAAGCAAAAATCTGCCGTGGTGGATAGAATCAGGGCAAATGTGGGAACAGTCTTTCATCCGCAGGTGTTTGAAGCCTTTATGGCTGCTGCGGTGCCCGATATTTTCTGGATAGAAATCAATAATCTTGAGCTCGACCAGCTCTTCAGAAGGGTTGATTCCTCGCTGAATTTTAGCCTCACAATAGATAATATTCTTGAATTCGCCCTCACGATATCGCGCATCATAGACTTCAGAAGTCACTTTACCGCTTCGCATTCATATACGGTCGCAAACCTTGCCTGCGAACTAGGCAAGATATTTGGTTTTTCCCAGGAGCGATGTCTCAAGCTCAAAATCAGCGGCTATCTGCACGATATTGGCAAGATTGGCATTGATCCCGGTTTGATAGAAAAAAATGGCCCCCTCACCGACGACGAATTTGATCTGGTGAAGCTGCACACCTATTACACCGGGCAGATTTTGAGCAGTTTGAGTATCTCTGAATGGTTTAACGAAATTGTGGTGTGGGCCCAGAATCACCATGAAAAGACAGACGGTTCGGGTTACCCGTATTCCCTGCAAGAGGAAAATCTTGATACCGGCAGCAAGATACTCGCTTTTTCAGATATTATAGCGGCACTTATGGAAGACAGGCCGTACAGAAAATGCTTACCCATCGATACGGCCTTTGAGATAATCAGAGAAAAACTGGCCACAAAAATATCACCCGAAATGTTTGAGGTGATCGCCCAGCACAGGCAGAAAATAAATGACATAGTGGAGCAGTCGCACAGGAATGTGCTTAGCACGTACTGTTCTGAATCGTAGGTGTCGAGCTCGGAAAAATCCGGTTTTCATAACAGAGGGCGCCGCGTGCAGTCAGACACGCGGCGCCCTCTGTTATGAAAATTGTTGGGGACGTTACACTCCGGAAATCTGGTTCATCATGGTATCTGATATTCCTATGGCAAGTTCAAAAGATTCGGAAACGACGTTTTCTGGTATGTGTAGCACCTTGGCCAGTCTGTTTGCCCGGTCGAAATCAAGATGCTCCATGGCAACGGCAAGGGCGATGTAGTCGGAGTAGATACCCCGTTCGCCTCGCAACGAGGCCTTGATGTCGGCGCTCAGGGGCAGTTCCTTGAGAATTGTGGCCATGGGAACGCCCAGTATGGCCTCAAGCAGCGACAGCATGCCCACAAGAAACATACTTTCGTTCTTGGGGGCTGCAAATTTTGAGGCTACGCCCAGTGCATCCAGAAAATGAGCACGCTGCAGGGCCATGCGCAGCACTTCCGGGTTGGAATTGGTGCTGAGCATGTCGGAATACAGCATGAGGCGCAGCCAGTATTTTGTTTTCATCACGCCCAGCAGGGTAAGGGCCTGACGGATGGAAGTTATTTTTTCCCTGAATGAAAAGGCAGAGGAGTTGATGTACTGCAGCAGCCTGTAGCTGAGAGATACATCCGACTGCACCGCAGCAAGTATGGCGTCCGTATCGAGTACGTTTTTTTCGATTTCAGCGGCCAGCTTGAGTCGTATGGCTGAGGAACTTGTAAGCCCCTTGCCGCTTAATATCTGGGGCTTGGCAAAGTAGTAGCCCTGGAAAAAAGAGATGCCCTGTTCCCGAAAAGCGGTAAAAGCTGCCTCCGAATCCACTTTTTCTGCCAAAAACTTGCATCGGGTGCCGGAAAACCGGTTTTTGATGTCGATGACTTCATCGGTGGTGCGACCAAGGCAATCAAGTTTGATAATGTCAATGTAGGGAAAGATATCCTTGTAGCCGGGGTCACCCACAAAATCGTCGAGGGCGATGATGTAGCCTTCTGCCTTGAGTTCCCTGAGGCGCTCCACAAGCTTCGGAGTGACGGGAATATTCTCCAGAATTTCAATAACCGTATTCTGTGGGGGCAATGCCAGGGGGAAACGCTGAAAGATCAGTTCTTCCGTGAAATTTATGAATATTCTGACGTTTTCGGGTATGCCGGATGTGGCGCGCAAAAAACCGCCAGAGGCTACCAGAACCGTGGCTGCGTCAGGGTCGTCAATTACGGCTGCGTTTTCAGAAAGCCCTGTGCGGAAAAGCAGTTCAAAGGCCCAAAGCTTGCCGTAGTGGTCAAAAATGGGTTGTCGTGCGACAAAGAAATTGTTGAGCATATATATCCTTGAAGCCTGATAAGTCTGTGGAAACATGGAAGCAATATGCTGATTAGTCTATATGCTATCAGTGCCCATACTCAATAGCAAGGGAATATGATTTTCAGTTGTGATGTTCGGCTACTATATACAGGGTTGGAACGGCATGGCCAATGTTGGCCGGGTATGGAATTTCTATCTGTTCAATTGGCTGTAGTGCGCAATATCTGGTAAGCAAATGCACCTGTCTGGCAGTACACAAAATATGCAAGCCCAGTTGGAGAATGACGTGAAGGTTATTGTAAAATCGCTGCCCGTGTGGCTGATGATCATTCCGCTGGCGGTGCTCAATGGCGTGGTGAGAGACTGCGCCATGCAGCCCCTGTTGGGCAGATATGCTTTGCCCGCGAGCGGCATAACCCTATGCGCTCTGGTTCTGGGGCTGACATGGTTTTTTATTTCACGGATTGGGGTGGCTGAGCCCAGGCAATATGCACTGGTGGGGCTGGCTCTTGGCAGATAGCTGGCAGACATAGTGTCTGCCTACGACATGACATCGGGCAACCTGTGGTTACTTGTTGTGGTATGGGTTGGGGTGGCGCCGTGGCTGGCCCCAAAACTGCGCGGAATGTTCTGATGACTGCCCCGGCCTGCCAGACCTGCGGTGTCCTTCCTGCCTGATCTGCAATCTATCAGACCGTCTGTTCCCCATCCGTATCTGAAAGAAAAGTGTATTCAACCCGGTTACGCCCATTGTCCTTGGCGTTGTAAAGCTGGGCGTCCGCTGCCCGTACCATCTTTGCAATGGTATTTGTGGGAAAACACTGACCGGAAACCACGCCGAGACTCACCGTAACGCACGTTGCCACGCATGATTTCGCATGGGGAATATTCAGGGCCATGATGGCGAGTCTGATCTGCTCCGCCAAGACAGTTGCTGCCTCCAGACCGGCATCTGGCAGTATACAGGCAAATTCCTCACCGCCAAAACGGGCCGCGCATGCCGGAAACTGCACGTGCTGCGCAATGCAGTGGGCAACCTTTCGCAGGCATTCATCGCCCGCAATATGCCCATAGTTGTCGTTGTATCGTTTGAAGTAATCGATATCTATAAATATCAGGGCAAGATTGCCCGCCGTTTGCTCATGATGTTGGTATTCCCTGTCCAGAACTTCATCAAACTGCCGCCGGTTGGCTATGCCGGTGAGCGAATCGGTAATGCTCAGGGCTTCCAGCCGGTGTCGGGCTTCGGCCAGAGTGGCTTCTATGTGCTTGCGCTCTGAAATATCCTGAATAAAGCCGTGCCAGATGGTGCTGCCGTCGGGCAACCGTTCGGGGCTGGCCGTGCCCTCGCGCCACTGGATGCCCTTGCCGGGCATGTTTACCCTGAATTCTTCATTCCAGACCTCTTGTACCTCAGCGGATTCAAGCATTGCCGACCAGATGCGCGGCAGATCATGCTGATTGATGACAGGCAGAAGGGTGTCGACATTTTCCTGCACCTCTGCCGGGCTGACACCAAACAGGTCGCGCAGCCCCTCGCTGGCGTAGGGCATGCAGGTTGTGCCATCGGTACGCAGATGAAACTGATATATGACCCCAGGAACCTGAGACGAGAGCTTGTTCAGCAGTTTGTGGCTGGACTGCAGCTGCCGGGTTCTGTCAATGACCTGCTGCTCTACGCTTGCATATGCTGCGCGGCTGCGTTTTTCTGCCAGGCTGAGCTGGCCTATCTGGTGCGCCAACCCGGAAAGCAGGTTGAGAATGGCGGGAATTTTTTCCTCTGCAACAATGGGTACTTCTGAAAGCGCCGTGAAGTAGGCCTTTTTGTCAAAGCCGAATTCTTTCTGCTGTCTGGTAAAAAAATCCATGTCGGGCTGTTCGAAAAAAAACTGCCCAACAAATATGTTAGCAACGTGCTGCCCTTCAATAATAATGGGAACGGCACAGTCTGTGAGGCCGTTATGGCAGCGGTATGTGGCGTATGGCTTGTCGCCCAGTATCTTGCGGGCGAACACAGCGTCGCACTCAAGGCAGCGGGCAAGAGTCTGCCTGTTGGTCCGGTGAAATTCAGAGCAGATGCGTTGCCATTTTGATGATGCCAGCACCCGCGCGTTAAAATCGATGATTGATACTGGCAGGCCGACCACTTCAAGAAAGTTGTGAAAGATGCGGGTCAGTGGGCTGAAATCGATCAGCTCCAGCAGTTCGTGGGCCGAGCATTGTTTGTCCAGCTCGCGTTTCCACTCGGCATCCTGCGGATCACGCATGTGCGCGGTGGAAGGAAATCGCTTAAACAGGGCCTGTGCCACAGTGGGTGTACTTTTTTTGTGATCGTCCTGCATAAAAACAACCATTGGATGTTTGGGGGGGCGTTTTATATGTAAAAACGGCATGTTCCAGGATGTTTGCTGCTGCAATAAATTATAGGAGATTTTTGTCAGAACCTGTTGGGTTATGGAAAAAGAGTCATCGCGTATTTTTTTGATGCGCTTGTGACCATATAGCCATGTTAAATTGATGAGGAGGACAAACTTGTTTGTCCACAAAGGTATTGTTAATGCGTGATATCCGATATTGTGTTTTGCAACAGAACCGGCATGTTGTCTTTTTAATGGTAAAATTTTTAATACATAACCAGATATGTAGTCGATATCTGGCATGCATACCAGTCTGGCATACCTAGAATACCTGCTTTTCAAGCGCAAAACCAAGGCAAAATGTTTATCGGTATGTCTTTGGCATTGCTCTAGGCCATTTCCCACTTTTTTAGTGTAAAATTGGCATAGGCAGAGGAAGGCGTCCGATTGGCGGATGATATCGTGCGCAGAGTGTATGGCGGGAAGTGTTTTCTGTGGGGGTATGCTAAACGGCTGGTCCCGCACCCTTCGGGCGCAACAATAGCAAGCCGCTCAGGAAGAGGCCGGTATTGTCGCGCCCGGGCCGCTTTATGCGGTGCGGGGTCAGCGGGGAGTTTTTACTGATCTTGCCAGCGGCAACCCCGCGGGGTGGGTGACGCGCGCCCTGCCATGAGGGTCAGGTAGCGCTTTTCATTTCGACAATGAGGCCCTGGAGCACCTGCGATTGTTGGGCTAGGTCGGCCACTGCCCGTGAGGCATGCTCCATGGCCTGTGCTGTTTCTTCCGAGATGCTGGCAACCTGCTCCACAGAGCGGTTGATTTCCTCGCTTGCGGCTGACTGCTGCTCACTGGCGGTGGCGATGGATTGAACCTGATCATTTACAAGGTTCACAAGCTCAAGAATTTTGCTCAGAGATTCACCAGAAGTGACTGAGATGTTGGCGGCCTCCTCAATGGCGCTGCCAGCGTTGTCCACATTCTGGATGTTTTTTTTCGTGCCTTCCTGAATACCCTGAACGGCCTGGCCTACTTCCTGCGTTGCCGTCATGGTTTTTTCTGCCAGTTTGCGTACCTCATCGGCCACCACGGCAAAGCCGCGACCAGCATCGCCAGCACGCGCTGCTTCGATGGCGGCGTTAAGGGCCAGCAGGTTGGTCTGGTCGGCAATGTCTGCAATAACGCTCATGATTTGGCCGATGCCCTCGGCCTGCTGGCCCAGAGCGTCCATGTCTTCCTTGATGGCAAGAGACTGGGTGTGCACTGATTTGATGCTCGCAACCGCATTGTTCACAATGCGTGAGCCTTCGAGAGCCTGATTCTTGGTCTGGGTAGAAATATCGGCAGCCATCTGGGCGTTCTTGGCCACTTCAAGCACGGTGGCGTTCATTTCTTCCATGGCGGTGGCGGTTTCGCGTACGCGGTTGGACTGTTCGTCCGCCCCGCGGCTCGACTGCTCGACCTGGGCAGACAGTTCCTCAGAAGCAGACGACACAACCTTTACAACTCCTTCCAGTTGGCGCGCGGCCTGCAACATGCCCTCTGCCTTGGCGCGTTCTGCCTGTCTGCGGGCTTCTTCGGCCTGCGCCATTGCAATCTTGGCTTTTTCAGATTCCTGCGCGGCTTCCTCTGTTTTCTGGTTTGCTTCGAGAATTTTGCTCTTGAGGGTCGTGACCATCTGCTTCATGGCGCCAAAAACGCCAATGTCCGGCAGGGCAGGGTTAAACTGCGCTTCCAGATTGCCTCCGGCGATGCTCAGGGCCAGCTCAGAGAGCGATGCGGGCTCGTCGCCCAGCTGGCGGCGCATGTTGCGGGCCATCCAGTACCCCAGGCCAATGCCCAGAAACACAGAAAGCATAATGCCAGCAATGGTGATGATTCTGGCTGTTTCGAATGCCTGATAGCTATTGGCAGCCATGCCCTTGGCAAAGCTGGCCTTAAGATCAGCGACATCCTGCACCGCCTGGGTAAAGTTGCGCACGAGCTCACGTGCTTTGCCGTCAGAGAGCTGTTGCCCTTGACGGTTCATTTCCGGATCTGTGGTGCTGCTGAGTTTAATGACCTGGTTGTGCACAGCGCGCCACTCATTGATGCTTTTGACAAGTCTTGCAAGCATTTCCTGTCCGGTTTTAGTTATGTAGAAGTCAGGCAGACTGTTAATTTGTTTATCCAGTATGCTGTAGCGCGCTTTGAGTGCCTCCAGATACTTTTGGTTATCTTCGTCTGAGGTGCTGATAATCAGGTTTTTTTCATCACGAACGATTTGAAGAACAGTAATGTTCACCAAGCGCGTAAGATCTAATCCTTTAAGGTGTATTTCGTATAGCTCCTGCAAGTCTGCTGCAAGAACCTGCATCTTCATCAACGAATATGAACCAATGCAAATGGTAAGAAATGATAGCATGAGCGCCAGTCCAAACAACTTTTGCATTGTCGTAATCTTAGCCATACTCACTACCCCCGTTTGTATGGATAAAAATGGTTGTGCTAGTTATTTTCGTTGTAACATTATTACTCCTCTATGTAGTTTCGTATTCGATGATAAAATTGTTTAGTGCTGTGCTCAATAAAAAAAAGAAAGTATTGGTGAATTTCATTTAAAAATTTCAGTAAATAATTAATTTTAAATAAATAGTATTTTTGTGGCGTTTTTTTTCAGATGTGATGTCACGTTGCGTTGTTTAAACAGTATTTATTTGTGTTATTTGTATCGTGCTTTTTTTCATTATCTTGCTTGAGTTTTGTGATGTGATCGCAGTTATAGTGTAAATATAATTATTTAGCGCCTTATAAAGGCAGATGATGGTGTGCTGTCAGAGCTCAGCGGCTGAAAATATGCTCCGCTTGGCAGAGCTTGGGCTGCATTGAAAATGCAAGAAAATATCCTTGGTAAAACATCAAGGCCAGTCTGTGTCCCCATGCGAGGCAAAGATTCGCCTGCCAGCGGGGAGTGCGGGAGTGGGCGTTTTTGTCGTGGCCAAGGGAGGCCCTACTGGCTTTGTCCCTTCTTGAGCTGCATTGAGCGGATTTTATGGGCCCAGGGGGGAGCGCTGCAATCGCTGGGATTGGCTGGGGTGGTGGTGCTGCTGAGCGTGCCGTGATTATGGCAGCACTCCCTTTTGCGTTTATGCTGCGGAGATAATGTCTATTGATGAAGTGGAAAGTGGCACATATATGCCGTCTATGTGAGGAGAATCTGCAGATATTGGATGGCAAAAAATGGTCTGGGATTGAAGTGTGGCAGAACTATTGGTTGTGCTTAAATAATACTCCTCTGTCTTGATCCTGAAGAACGTTGTCTGAATGTTTGTTGTGCGTTGTTATATCAGGATTCACCGTTATGTTTCTATGATGGATTGGCTATTTCATGTCTAACGGAGCATGTTTGATGTAATTTGGAAATGAAAGTTCTAGTGTAGGCTCTCATAGTCGATACAAATTTGTAAATTTGAGAGGGGTATGTCTAAAGTTTACCATAAAAATGCCGAAATTTAATATGTAACTTGATGCATTACTTGTACCAGCCTTTCATTGGGGTTTATTCATAACTAACTATGATTGCTAAATTTATGCGCAGATTGCGTGGTGGGGCTTACATTTTTTTGTACAGATAACAAGTTTTTGGATATGCGTGATGCGTTTGAGGGGCGGGTTTTTAGTGTCCGAAATCGTTCGTTAGCTATCTACTAATGGCGAAGTTGCTGTGTTGTAAGAACTTGTAGGGAGGGCTGCATGAAATTTTCCATCAAAACGAAGCTGATTTTAGGATTACTCTCTGCCATCGCAGTAATTATGGTGGGGATTTTTTCTCTGGTTGCACTTAATTTCAGCAGGCAGTCCCAGCAAGAATTTATCCGCTCTGGTTTGAGTGAGCTTTCGCATGTCGCATACTCCATCAACCTTTTTCTGGATGAAAGTATGGTTAATGCGGAGTTGCTGTCCAAACTCCCTGCAGCTCAAAAGCTTGATGAAATCACCTCGAGTCATGTTAACACACTTCAACCAACAAAAGGCAAGGTTGGGCCTGAGGATCATGTGGGGCTGGCCCTGGTAGAGCTGTTTGCTGCCATGCGTGCATCGCATCCGGCGTATCTGGAAGTGTTTGCAGGAACACAAAAGGGCAGTTTTATAAGCGACTTGCAGGATTCTGATATGCCGGCTGGCTACGACCCGCGTAAACGGCCATGGTACATGGGGGCACTTCCTGTAACGGACAGGCCAACACAGTCCAAGGCGTACATGTCTACGACAAAGGAAGCTGTAACCAGTGTAACGCGCACGGTTACCCGTGGTTCTCAAGTGATAGGTGTGGTGGGCATCGATATATCACTCAGAAAGCTCACAGACCTCGTTAAGTCTATCAAAATTGGCAAGGATGGGTATCTGGTCCTCATCCAGGACGATGGTGTCATCCTGGCAGATTCTCGCCATGAACAGTACAGTTTTAAAAACGTATCTGAGATTCCTCAAGCGTATCTGAAAGAACTGTTCAATCTCAAGAGCGGAGAAAAAACTATTGAAATTGAGGGCCGGGAGTACCTCGGGTTGGTTGTTACCTCTCCCAGAAATGGCTGGAAGCTTGTTGGGCTGGTTGAGCGTGAGGAAATCATGGCGCCAGTCAAGCAGACAGTTTATGAGCTGATCATTGTTGCGGTCTGCAGCATGGTTGTTCTCAGCTGTATTGTCTGGGTGTTTTCGGTCATCGTTATTGTCAAGCCTCTTCGCAAGGTTGATGAATCTCTGGCGCACATTTCGCGCGGAGACTACGAGCACCGCGTGCACCATACACAGACTGATGAAATTGGTACCATACTGGATGCCCTTAATAGAACGGCCGAGGTCTTGGGGCAAAATATTAATGAGATCAAACAGAAGACCCAGGATGCAGAATTAAAGACGCAGGCTGCCGAACAGGCAAAGCACGAGGCAGAAGCTGCCACCATGAAGGCCGAACGTGCAAAAGCTGATGGCATGCTTCAGGCGGCGCACCAGTTAGAGGGCATAGTGCAGATCGTTTCTTCCGCTTCTGGACAGCTTTCGACGCAGATCAGGCAGTCAAGCCGTGGTGCTGACGAGCAGTCAGGGCGCGTAAGGGAAACCGCCACCGCCATGGAAGAAATGAACGCCACCGTGCTTGAAGTTGCCAGAAATGCCCAGCAGGCGGCAGATATGTCACATCAGGCAAAGCAGCAGGCGCAGGAAGGTGCTCAGGTTGTTAACGAGGCCGTCAAGGGTATCGAGTCTGTTCACACCCAGTCTGTTGCCATCAAGGAAGATATGGATGCCCTGGGCAAGCAGGCAGAAGGCATCGGGCAGATTATGGGTGTAATTGCCGATATCGCCGATCAGACCAACCTGCTGGCCCTTAACGCCGCCATCGAGGCCGCACGTGCTGGCGATGCTGGTCGCGGCTTTGCCGTGGTGGCCGATGAGGTACGCAAACTGGCAGAAAAAACCATGACCGCCACCCAGGAAGTGGGTCAGGCCATCACTGGTATTCAGAACGGTACCAGAAAGAACATTCATAATGTCGAGCAGGTAGCTGCGTCGATTGAAGAGGCAACGCGTTTGTCTGTGCTGTCGGGCGAATCTCTCAAGCATATTCTGGAATTCGTTCAGATGGTCAACGATCAGGTGCAGTCCATCGCAACGGCCAGCGAGCAACAGTCTGCTGCCAGTGAAGAAATCAATCATTCAGTCGAACAGGTGGCTTCCATTTCGGCTGAAACAGCACAGGCGATGGAACAGGCGTCAAAGGCTGTTGCCGACCTGGCGCAGCAGGCGCAACACCTGCAGGCCTTGATCCGTGACATGAAAAGCCAGGGCTAGCCCTGCCTTCAAAAAAGTGGAAAGCCGCCCGGAAATGGGCGGCTTTCTGCCTGTAAGTCAAGGATCCGCAAAATTCTTGGATGGCCTGCGGCAGAGATTTGCCAGGCAACTAGGTAAAAGTATGTGCGACTGCGGGTATCCCCCATGTCGCTCCGATCTTGCCCTACAAAATCGCAAAACCGGCGAGCTACCTTAACAGTAACTCGCCGGTTTTATTTGTGTGTAGTGGCAGTGTGGGCTCCCTCTATACTGATTTGCATCTGCATGTTTGCCCGGCAGTGACCTGCAATTTTGGGTTTTTTACCCTGTATGCCAGCCTGCCGGTGCAATGCGTGTGGTGGAGTGATCTGAAAAAAGGACTGTTTTGTCGTTTCAACGTGCTCTTGTGCGCGGTTAAAAATCGGCATGGAGCTGAAGCCCGCGAGAATTGCTCTGGTTATAAGCTATTTCTTGCCACCATGTGCAGTTTTTGACGCTCTTGGTGTGTTGCTTCTCCTGCTTGGGCGAAAATCTGCTGTAACAGTATTTATATGCGTCATGTACACATAATAGATGTAACAGTTTGCTTCAAGAATAGCTGTAAAGAATGGCTGCGCAGTGATTTCGACTGGAATTATCTCTTGATAATCCTGAAAAAATCGATATAAATTGTACTAATGCTGGAAAAAAATAAGAATTATGCCAAAAATGTACTACTGTTTTAGTATTGCGTTCTATGGGTATGAACTATATATTAATTATTATTAGCATGCTGTATATTTATTTATAATATTGCTAATATGTAGTCACCATATTCAAAATTTCACAAAATGAAATATTGATTTTTGGCGTATTGATGCAATTAGTTACAGTCTGTGTGATGATGTTTATATATTGAATATCAGCGATTGTTGGTAGTAACAGCGATGATCTGCAAAACTATTGGCATCGATAAATGTACTGTGTTGTGTTTGAATATTTTGAATAAAATGCACAATTGTGGCGGAACAATAAACAATAAAGGAATTATTGCATCAGTGGAAAGCGTGAGTTGCGTATGTCACGCGCTGGCTGATTGCAAATAATGTTGACAATTCCAGCTGGATATCGGCTCTCACAGGTCAGCAGACATTCAATGAAAGTGGAGAACTACCGCTATGATAGCCACCAAGCTGCAATCGTTACTACTGATAATGATCCTGGCTAGTTGTCTTTCAGGCTGTACGCCAAAAGAAACGGTGAAAGTTGGCTTTTTGGGCGGTGTTTCGGGGCGCGTGGCCGATCTTGGAATTGCGGGGCGTAATGGCGCGCTGCTGGCGGTTGAATTGCGTAATCAGGCTGGCGGTCTGAATGGGCGCACCATCGAACTGCTGGTTGAAGACGACCAACAGGATGCCGAACAGGCGAAAGCCGCGGTACAGCGCCTGATCGACCAGAAGGTTGAAGCCATTGTTGGCCCTATGACCAGCATGGTTGCCATAGCGACTGTTCCCATCGTCAACCAGGCTCAAATCATCATGATGAGCCCAACCGTTTCGACTCAGGAATTATCCAACATCGACGATTATTTTTTTCGGGTTATTTCATCAACGGCCGAATTTGCCCATAAAAGCGCAGATTATCAGGCAAGCCAGCAAGGCATTCGCCGTGTCGCGGCGGCCTATGACCTGAGAAATGCGTCCTATTGCGAGAGCTGGCTAAAAGATTACCGAAAAGCCCTTGCGGCTCATGGCGGCGAAGTTCTGTTGGCCGAACCGTACTACTCGGGCGACGATGTGAATTTTTCAGCGCTTGCAGACCGCCTGCTCAGCGTGAAGCCGGATGCCGTTCTTGTGATTGCCAATTCTCTTGATGCAGCCATGTTGGCGCAACAGGTCAGAAAGCGCGATTCGCACGTTCATATTACAACCTCTGAATGGGCTGCGACCGAGCGGCTGAGCGAACTCGGAGGCAGTGCGGTAGAAGGGTTGACTATCCCCCAATTTTTGGATCGCGAAAGCAAAAATCCCAATTTTCTCACATTCCGTCAGGCCTATGTCGACCGTTTTTCAATGGAGCCGGGGTTTGGTGGTGTGACTGCCTTTGACGCCATGAATGTGGTACTGACGGCTCTCGCTGGCAAAGATAATTCGCAGACATTAAAGCAGGCAATCTTGTCGCAAGGACTTTTTGTCGGGGTGCAGTCCGAAATACGGTTTGACAAAATGGGCGATGGAAAAAGGGATACGTACATGACTACTATCCACAACGGCCACTTTTTACGGGTGCACTAGGCGGGGGTGCGGCAATGTCACGCCCTCTCAGATTCTGGCTGTCGCTGGGCCTGTCAATTCAGGTAGTTTTGTCTGTATTGGTCGTGGCTTTTGTGTTGCTTTGGGCGCTTGTTCCCAAGCTCAAAACAGAAGCGAGTAACCAGCATCATTTGTTGAGTCAGGCAGCCGCATCGCAGGTTGGTAACTTTCTGGGCAGCTTTGACTCGCATCTGACCTTGCTGGCCGGCGATATGGCTGCCAAAGCCCCCTTGCGGACCAATCAGCTTCAGCAAATGCTCGATACTGTTGCTCAGGTGCAGGTTGGTATCGAAGCTCTGTACGTTGTTGATCCTGCATACCGTGTTGTTGGCGTGGGCTTGCCCAAAGCCAACCGTGGCCGCCGCGATAACCTGATGGGGATTGATTTTTCAGGGCGTACTTTTGCAATGGAAGCGCGGGAGCGCGGCGAAAAAGTCTGGTCCAATACGTATCTTTCTGCTCGCGGCAACATTGTGGTGGCCCTGGCCGTGCCATTTGCCTTTTCGACGCCTGCTGTAGCCCCTTCCATGGGACCATACGTTCTGGTTGGTGAGCTTGACCTTAACGAAGTCTCCAGATTCGCTGGCAGTTTGAGCGAAAAAGACAAGTTTCTGACCGTGATTCTTGACCAGCGCGGCAACGTGGTGGGCCACCCCGACGCCGAGCGGGCTTTGCGGCAGGAAAATCTGAAAAATCTGGTGACATTAACTGCTGGGCATCATGAAGCAAAGATTCAGCACTTCCGCCTTGATGCTGTAGATTACATCGGTTGCCTGACTCCCATTGCCGAAACGGGCTGGACAACGCTGGCAGGCCAACCGGCTGATCTGGTGTATGGCATCGTTCGGTCAACGCTATGGTCTCTGGCGCTTGGCAGCACCATTGCGTTGGTGGTTACGATCTTGGCTGCCTTGTGGGCCAGCAGGCGTATCGCCCAAGGGGTGGAAAGAGTTTCCGGGCGTATTGGTGCCATTGCCAACGGCTATTACAACACGCGGATTCCTCCCTCATCAATCGAAGAAATTGAAAATCTGTCGCGAGATATCACGGGCATGGCTGAGGCGGTGCTTGAGCGCGAAGCGCGTTTGCGCGAGAACGAAGCCAGATTCCGTACCCTGGTTGAAAACGTGCCGCAGGGGATTGCCCTTATCAGCCAGGATGAGCAGTTTTTAGTCATCAACCCTGCGTTTACCCGAATGTTTGGTTATACGCTGCAAGACGTGCCCACGGTAGAGGTGTGGTGGCAGCGCACGTGTCCGGATGGTCTTGTGCGCATAAAAAAAATTCAGAAATGGCAAGAGCAGATCACGGCCGCCAATGAGGCAAAAGTAACGACGCGTACGTACCAGCTGTGCCGGGCCGATGGTGTGTTGCGTATATTTGAGATTGTGCCCGAGCGTTTGCCAGATGGAAGCACCCTGCTGACCTTTGTTGATATTACGGAAAAGCGGCAGGAAGAAGCGCGCCGCCAGCGTGCCGCCAATGTGTTTTCTCACTCGCACGAAGGGATCATGATTCTTGATCCTGATGGCAATATCGTCGAAGTAAACAGCGCATTCAGCCGTATTACCGGATACAGGGACAACGAAATTCGGGGCAAGAGCCATCTGGTCTTGCGCTCTGATCTTCAGGATGACGAATTTTACCGCAACATGTGGCAAACGCTTACGCAGCGGGGCAACTGGTGTGGAGAGCTCTGGAACAGAACCAGGGGAGGGCAGCTGTATGCTGCGCTAACTGATATTACGGCAGTCAACGATTCCGAGGGGGTAGTACAAAACTATGTGGCTATTTTTTCAGACATAACCCAGATGAAGGAATACCAGCGTCAGTTGGAGCGGGCGGCGCATTACGACTCGCTGACAGGTTTGCCCAACCGCGTTCTTTTGGCTGACAGATTGCGCAAGGGAATGATTGCATGCCTTGAGCGCAACGTTTCGCTGGCTGTGCTGTATCTCGACCTTGATAGTTTCAAGCAGATCAATGACCTGCATGGCCACACAATTGGCGACCAGCTGCTGTTGATACTTGCCCAGCGCATGAAAGACGTTTTGCGTGATGGTGATACCCTGTCGCGTATCGGCGGGGACGAATTCGTTGCTGTGCTGAATGGTCTTGAGCATGAAATAGACTGTTTTCCCATCATTGAGCGTCTGCTGCATACGGCCTCCCAGCCATTTTTGCTTGCAGATCTTGAGCTCACCATAACCGTCAGTATCGGGGTAACTTTTTATCCAAGGGATAATGGAGAGGCCGATCTTCTGATGAGGCACGCCGATCAGGCCATGTACCAGGCAAAGCAGCAGGGCAAGAATCAGTTCGCAATTTTCGATATTGTGCAAGGCGAAGCGACCATACGTTTGCAGCAGCTGGTAACCAGCCTGCGAAAGGCCATCATTCAGGACGAACTAGTTCTGTATTTTCAGCCCAAGGTCAATTTGCGCACCAAAGAGCTCATTGGCGCAGAGGCGCTGGTTCGCTGGCAGCATCCAGAGCTCGGCCTCTTGCCACCTTCAGAATTTTTGCCGCCAATCGCCGAGCATCCGATCAGCGTTGCCCTTGGCGAATGGGTGATTGATCACGCCCTGGAACAGATAGGTGATTGGGCCGGTCATGGACTCGATTTGCCAGTGAGCGTCAATATTGGTGCCCACCAGCTCTTGAGTGGTGCTTTCAAGATACGGCTGACAGAGCTGCTGGCAAAACACCCGGACGTTTCACCCGGCCATCTGGAGCTTGAAATACTCGAAACCAGTGCCTTGCAAGACCTCGATCAGGTCTCAACACTCATGTATGATTGTGTAAATCTGGGCGTGGGATTTTCGCTGGATGATTTCGGGACGGGCTATTCCTCGCTCACCTATCTCAAGCGTCTGCCCGCCGCCGTAATCAAGATTGACCAAAGTTTTGTGCGCGGCATGCTTGAAGACCCCAACGATTTCGCGATTGTGGTTGGCGTGGTGGGGCTCGCAAAGGCATTTTACCGTCAGGTAATCGCCGAAGGCGTCGAAACAGCCGAACACGGTGAGAGCCTGCTGAAGCTGGGGTGTTCACTGGCCCAAGGGTATGGCATTGCAAGGCCTATGAGTGCTCAGGATTTTCTGGACTGGGCCAGAGCATGGAATGAGACCCATCGCAACCCGGGATCGTTTTATCACGGTTGATACGCGGGCACTGTTCAGCCGGTAGCTACCCAAAAGTATGTATGGCGGTATGTACGCCACCCCGCACCACCCCGAATTTTGCCCCATTTAGACGCAAAAACGGCGAGTTACTTTTTACAGTAACTCGCCGTTTTACTTGCGTATGTGGCGGAGAGGGAGAGATTTGAACTCTCGATACAGGTTTAAGCCCGTATACTCGCTTAGCAGGCGAGCTCCTTCGGCCGGCTCGGACACCTCTCCGCAGCATAAGGCCAGTCAAATGACGGACCGGAATGCAGAAGTGCAAGCTAGCCCAGACAGAAGCACCTGTCAAGAATGTTCTTCCACTCAGTGGAAAATGATGCTGTAAGTCATGCAGACCGCATGCGCATCCACTCATTGACCGTGGGCGCTGCTTGGCGTAATTTTATGGACTTCTCATTAAATGGAACTATTGGAGCGCATTATGGCCCCCGAAAATGACAAGATGCCCGCCGCCCCCCAGGCTGAAGAATCCGCAGCCACCGGCGAAACCGGTAAAGTTGGCATGGACTTCATCCGTACCCGCATTACCGAAGACAATGCCACGGGCCGCTTTGGCAACCGCGTGCACACGCGTTTTCCACCTGAGCCCAACGGCTACCTGCATCTGGGGCATGCCAAATCCATCTGCCTCAATTTTGGCGTTGCCAAAGAATTTGGCGGGCTGTGCAATCTGCGCTTTGACGATACCAACCCCACCAAGGAAGAAACCGAATACGTTGATTCCATCCGCGAAGACGTTCACTGGCTTGGCGGCGTGTGGGACGACCGCGAATTTTACGCTTCTGACTATTTCGAGAAGCTCTATGCCTATGCCGAGCAGCTCATCTCCATGGGCAAAGCCTATGTGGACGACCTTTCGGCAGAAGAAATACGCGAATACCGCGGCACGCTCACTCAGCCCGGTAAGGAAAGCCCCTGGCGCAACCGCAGTGTGGAGGAAAATCTCGACCTGTTCCGCCGCATGCGCGCGGGTGAATTTGGCGATGGTGAAAAGGTGCTGCGCGCCAAGATAGACATGACCTCTCCCAATGTGGTCATGCGCGACCCCACCCTGTACCGCATCCGTCATGCGGAACACCACCGCACGGGCAACAAGTGGTGCATCTACCCCATGTACGACTACACCCACTGCCTGTCCGATTCCATTGAGGGCATCACCCATTCGCTCTGCACGCTCGAATTCATCAACAACCGTGAGCTGTACGACTGGGTGCTCGAAACCCTGGGCGCGTACCGCCCGCAGCAGATCGAATTTGCGCGTCTCAATGTAACCTACACTGTGCTCTCCAAGCGCAAGCTCATCCAGCTTGTTAAAGAAGGCCACGTGACCGGTTGGGACGATCCCCGCATGCCCACCCTCAGCGGTATGCGCCGTCGTGGTATCCCGCCCGAAGCCCTGCGCGAATTTTGCTCGCGCATCGGTCTTGCCCGCGCCGATTCCACCGTTGAATACTCCATGCTCGAATTCTGCGTGCGCGAGTATCTCAACGACCACACACCGCGTGTGATGGCCGTGCTTGATCCCATCAAGGTGGTTATTGAAAACTACCCCGAAGGGCAGGTGGAAGAGTTTGACATGCCCTACCACCCGGAAGATGCCTCCTACGGCAGCCGCAAGGTTCCCTTCTCGCGCGAGCTGTATATCGAGCGCGACGACTTCCGCCTTGAGCCGCCCAAAAAGTATCACAGGCTTGCCCCCGGCGCAGAAGTACGCCTGCGCTACGCCTATTTCATCACCTGCCGCGAGGCCGTGCTGGACGACGCGGGCAATGTTGTTGAACTGCGCTGCGTGTATGATCCCGAAAGCAAGGGCGGGCAAAGCCCCGATGGCCGCAAGGTTAAGGGTACCATCCACTGGGTTTCGGCGGCGCACGCCATCCCCGCCGAGGTGCGGCTGTACGAACAGCTTTTTGCGGTGGAAAACCCCAATGCCGCAGCCGAAGGCCAGACGTTTCTGGATAACCTCAACCCTGAATCGCTCAAAAAGGTCGAGGCCAAGCTGGAACCGGCCCTGGCGAGCTTCAAGGTTGGCGACAAGATGCAGTTTGAACGCCTTGGCTACTTCTGCAAGGACAAGGACAGCACCGCTACGCTGGCGGTTTTCAGCCGTACCACGACCCTGCGTGACACCTGGGCCAAGCAGGAAAAGAAGGGCGCATAGCGCTTTTTTGAAAAAATTGAGGTTTGAGCGGCATTTTGCCGCATGACGCGCTTGACAGCCGCCTAGGCTGTCGCTATATTCCGCGTCTCTACGGGTCGTTAACTCAGTAGGTAGAGTATCTGCCTTTTAAGCAGAGAGTCGCAGGTTCGATCCCCGCACGACCCACCATATATTTTAAGGGCTTATGACGTTTGTCATAAGCCCTTTTTCTTGGCCTGTGCTCAGTGCCCCGTGCGGAATCAATTGTATGTAAATGAAACGGCCCGTCAGCTCCATGAGCCAACGGGCCGTCTTTGCTAGCAACAAAGATTAATCCCTGTCGTCTTCAGCGCCACGCGGTTTTCTGCCCCATTTGTCTGGGTGCGAATAGCGCTTGCCGCCACCGTTGCCGCCGTTGCCAGCTCCATCACGCTGATTGCGTGCGGGGTAGCCGGGGCGGGGGCCACGGGGCGCGCGTGCGCCAGGGCCAAAGCTTTTACGCTGGTACGAGCCACCGCCCGTGTCCTGCTTGGCGGCAATGCGGGTCCCGGCGATAAACACACCCCGGTTGAGCACGGCCAGCACGTCGTCGGCAAGGTCGCTCTGCACTTCCACCAGGCTGAAGTGCTTCTGAATGCTGATGGCACCGATGCTGCGGCCAGCAATACCGCATTCGCCGGTGATAGCGCCTACCATTTCGCCGGGCGAAACCTTGTGCGCATGGCCCACATTGATGTGCAGGCGCGTCATGGGGGCGTCGTTGCGGCGCGGGCGGCCATCGCGGTCACCTTGGCGGAAGCCGTCGCGGTCGCCCTGACGGAAACCATCACGGCTGGGGCGGCGGGGCGCGTCGGCCAGCGGATCAACCTCGGGCACGTTGGTGGCATCGCCAAAATCGCGCTGCATCAGCAGCTTGAGCAGGGCGGCGGCCACGTCGCGGCTGGTGATCACATCGTCGGCAAACTGCTCGGACAAAAAGTCTTCAACCATCTGCATGCAGCTTTCAAGGGCACCGGCGGCCAGTGTGGCGCGCACTTCGTCCAGCAGCCGCGAGGTGCGGATGTTGGCCACATCACGCAGCGAGGGCAGGCGCTCCTGCTGGATGCGGGCCTTGGTGTGGCGAATGATGTCGCGCAACTTGTGCTGTTCGCGCAGGGTCACAAAGGTAAAGGCCTTGCCCACACGGCCAGCGCGGCCCGTGCGGCCAATGCGGTGCACATAGCGCTCGGCGTCGTGAGGAATGTCGTAGTTGACCACGGCGTCCACATCGTCCACGTCAATGCCGCGCGCGGCCACGTCGGTGGCGATGAGAATATCAAGCCCTTCACCACGAAAGCGCTGCATGACCCTGTCGCGCTGCGACTGGGCAAGATCGCCGTGCAGGCCGTCGCTCTGGTAGCCGCGCTGTTGCAGGTGGGCGGTTACTTCGTCCACGCTGCGCTTGGTAGAGCAGAACACAAGAGCCTTGCGAAAACCCTGTGCGTCCAGCACACGGCACAGTGCGTCCATTTTCTGGTGCGGGCGCACTTCGTAATAGACCTGCTCGATGGCGGGCACGGTGAGGGTTTTTTGCGCAATGGCCAGCATTTCCGGGTCGCGCAAAAAGCGCTTGCTCAGCTGCAGAATGGCCGGGGGCATGGTGGCAGAAAAGAGCACGCGCTGGCAATCGGCGGGCATCTGTTCCAGAATGGCTTCTATATCTTCGCGAAAGCCCATATCGAGCATTTCGTCTGCTTCGTCGAGCACAACAGTGGTCGCGCCGTGGAGGCGCAGGGTTCCACGTTGCAGGTGATCCATCACGCGGCCAGGGGTGCCAACCACCACCTGCACGCCGCGTTCAAGGGCGCGCAGCTGGCGTTCAATGGCCTGACCGCCGTAAATGGGCAGAATGGCCACGCCGCGTTTGCGGGCTGCAAGCTTGCTGAGTTCTTCGGCAACCTGAATGGCCAGCTCGCGCGTGGGGCAAAGCACCAGCGCCTGCACCTCCCTCGCGGGGGTGAGCTTTTCCAGAATGGGCATGCCGAAGGCGGCTGTTTTGCCGGTGCCGGTCTGGGCCTGACCCACCGCGTCGCGGCCAGTCAGCAGAAAGGGTACGGCAAGAACCTGAATGGGAGAGGGCTCTTCAAAGCCCATATCCTTGACGGCCTGCAACAATTCCGGGGACAAATTGAAATCTTCGAACGATGGGGACATGCTGTTCCTGTACATAAAAAATTACTTGGTAGCGTACCATAGCCTTATACACGGCAATGCACAATGCCTCAGCAGCCCCAGATAGCCGCTGGTGGCAATGTAATTGAAAAAATCTGCCTCAAGATCGCCAAGTTCAATGCCTAATGTTTGCCGCGACAACGCAAAAAATTTTACACACGGCGGCGTGCAGGGGCAATGGGCTGTTGACCTGACCGCAAGCCTCTGTAGGATGGCGCAAGCCAGCAAAGGCAGAACTTGTCAGCAATCAGGAGTAAACATGTCCTGTATACAGACACGCGGCCTGGCCTACGGCCAGATACGCTATAACGATCTGAGCATAGAAGGCGGCAAGGCCACCTTTATCAGCGGCCCCAGCGGTAGCGGCAAAAGCACGCTGCTGCGGCTGTTCAACAAGACCATCGCGCCCACCCAGGGCTCGGTGCTGTACCACGGCCAGAATATGGACGAGATCGACAGCATCGCCCTGCGGCGAGAGGTTTTGCTGGCCGGGCAGTCTGTATTTCTCTTTGATCGCACTGTGGGCGAAAATTTTGACGCCTATTGCGAGGCCCGTGAAAGCGCACCCCTCTCGGCCGAAGACAAACAGAATTTTCTGCGCCTGTGCTGCGCCAATTTTCCGCTCGACGCGCCCTGTGTGCACCTTTCTGGCGGCGAGCGCCAGAGGGTGTTTCTTGCCATCTGTCTGTCATTTTTGCCCAAGGTGCTCATGCTCGACGAGCCCACCTCGGCCCTTGATCAGGAAACCGCCGAGCGGTTCATGCAGCAGGTACTGACCTTTTGCCGTCAGCGCGGCATGACCGTGGTGGCCGTAAGCCATGATCCGGCTCTCACTGAGCGGCACGCAGAAAATGTCATCAGCCTGAAGGCAGAGGTGGAATAGCCATGAACGGAGTAGCCCAGATTCAGTTAGGTTCGTTTTTGCTCGTCTATGTGCTTCTGCTGGTGGTGCTCGGCATCATGAAAAAATGCCGCATCAACCAGACCAAACTGCTGGTGCTGGCCAGCGCACGCATGACCCTGCAGCTCATTGCCGCAGGCTATGCGCTGACCTTTCTGTTTGAGCATCCGCATCCGCTGCTCACCATGGGCTATCTGACCATACTGGTGTTTTTTACCATCTATCTGGTGCTCTCGCGCAACAAAAGGCTCAACCCTCGGTTTCGGGTAATCGTGTCTGTTGCCATTGCCTGTTGCGGCCTGGGCATCATTGTATTTTTCGTTACCTGTATTGTGGGGCAAAGCCTGTTTGACCCGCAATACCTCATACCTATCAGCGGCATGCTCATGGGCAACGCGCTTACCGGCGTCTCGCTGGGGCTCAAGTCGTTCTGGAACGGGCTTGAAGGCCAGCGGGCGCGCGTAGAAGCACTGCTGAACATCGGCGCTACGCCGGAGAAAGTGCTCTTTCCCTTTGTGTGCCAGGCGCTGGAAACAGCCCTTGTGCCCACCCTCAACTCCATGCTGGGTATGGGCATAGTGGTTCTGCCCGGCATGATGACAGGTCAGATACTTTCCGGCACGGCCCCCACCACGGCCATTCTGTACCAGATCACCATCATGGTGGCCATTTGCGCCTGCGTGTGCCTGTGCTGCTTCTGTTCGCTGTATTTCGGCTACAGAACGCTGTGGAACACCCAGAAGCAGCTGACGTTCTAGCGCAAGGGCGGCTAGCTCAAAACGCTGCGCAGGGCAGCCTCCAGATCTGGCTGGCGAAAAGCGTAGCCAGCGGCCTGCAGGCGCAGAGGTTTGGGATTTTGCCCTGACAGCAGCAGTTCTTCAGCCATCTGCCCCAGCATAAGGCGCAGCACAGTGGCCGGTACTGGCAGCCACGAGGGGCTGCCGCACACCTTGCCGAGGGTGCGGGTAAATTCGCTCATGCTGGGGGTGCGCGGCGCGCAGATGTTGAATGCGCCCGCAAGATCTATGCGTTGCAGCAGCATGGATGCGACCCTGGCAATGTCCTCAAGGTGGGTCCAGCAAAATGGCTGGCGGCCCGAGCCCAGCGGCCCACCCACACGCATGCGGAAAGGCGGCAACATGCGTTCGATAAACCCGCCGGGCGTGCCATCGGCCTTTTTGCCCAGCACGGGTGCAAATCGCAGCACGCAGCGGCGCACGCCCAGAGCTTCAGCAGGTACGGTGCTTTGTTCCCACTGGCGGCAGGTATCTGCCAGAAAGCCCTTGCCCGAGGGGGCCTCCTCGTCGCAGGGGGGCGCGTTTTCCTGCCACAGGCCGTAGTAGCCGCTGGCAGAAGCCTGCAAAAGAGTGGCTGGCAGGGTTTGTGACTGTTCCCTGCGCATGCGCAGGGCAACACACAGCGCTCGTCCGGTTTCAACGCGGCTGTTGACGATGGCCTGCTTGCGTTCGTCCGTCCAGCGGCCCCCGCCGATATTTTCGCCCTGCAGGTTTATGATGGCATCTATGCCGTCCAGCATGCCTGCCAGCGCAGCGCCGTCCCAACCATTCCACACCACGCGTCTGGGGCCGTTGCCCCCCTTGCCCGCACTGCGTGAAACCACGCTTACCTCATGGCCCTCGCGCATCAGCGCAGCGGCAACATACCGCCCCACAAAGCCAGTGCCGCCCAGAATGAGAACATGCATGCGAAGCCCCCTCTGTTGTGCGAAACCGAAGTGAGAAACCGAGCGTACCCAATGGTAAAATTTGTGTGTGTCTCAGCCTACACCTGTTGCCGTGCAGTAGGCAATTTTTCTCTTGCTTTGACCCCGTGTGCTGCTTGTGTGGCAAAGACCTGCTGGGCAATGCGTATGAATTCCCTGGTGGCGGGCGACATGCGGCCTGTATCAGGCACGGCCAGGGCAACCTTGCGCACCGCGGCGGGGCGCAGGGGCTTTTTGACGTAAGAGTGTGTGGTCTCCGGCGGCAGGGCCGATTCTGCCACAATGCTTACGGCGTCACCCCGTGCCACGGCGGCGATGGTGCTCACAAGCTGCAACGAACGGCATTGGATATCGGGCTGTAAACCCGCCGCATGGAACAGGCGTTCGATGATGTCCTCTGACCCGGCCCTTGTCATGGCAAAGGGGCTGGCGCAAAGGTCTGCAAGCGTTACAGAGCGCTTGCCTGACAGCGGGTGCGCCGTGGGCAGCAGAGCTACCAGCTGATCCTGCATGAGAGAAAAGGTGTCAAAGCGCTCGTTGGGCAGGGTCACAAAGCCCACATCCACGCGGTAATCCGCCAGCCATTGAGTCACCTCGCCGTCGGGGCCTTCATCCACATGAATTTCAATGCCGGGAAAGGCCGCGCGGTATTTTTCAAGCACCGGGGGCAGCAGGCGCAGCGAAGCCGTAGGCCCAAAGGATCCGATGCGCAGCGTGCCGCGTTTCATGCCGCGTGCGGCAGAGGCCTCTTGCCGCATGGATTCAGCCAGCCCCAGCATGGCCTGTGCCTGACGCAGCAGGCGTGCGCCCACATCGGTAAGCTCCGGGTTTTTGCCGCGGCGCAGCAGGCTGACGCCAAATTCCTGCTCCAGAGCCTCAATGGCGTGTGATACACCAGACTGCGAGATGCCCAGTCGCAGGGCCGCCGCCGTAAAACCCCGGCAATCCGCTACGGCAGAAAATATTTCAAGCTGGGTGAGGGTCATTGTGGTGTTACCATGAGTTTTTACTCATTTCACTATGAATAAACATGGGCGTAAGTGTATGACAGTACGCCCGCAGGGGCAATGGCGTGGCTTTTACCATTTAAGAGCCGCCGCATACATCACGAATCAAGGCAGCAGAATAATGGCAATGATTGCAGCTACAAGAGACGCTTCTGTTTATGTGCGGCTGGCTTTGGTGGCAGTGGCCTGGGGTGGAACATTTATCGCGGGCAGAAGTCTTGCCGGGGTAGCGCCCATGTTCTCGGCCTGCCTGCGATTTGTGCTGGCCTCGGCGGCCCTGAGCCTGTTTTTGCTGCTTTCGGGCAAGGGGTTCAGGCGGGTAAACCTCCGTCAGACGCTGGTGGTAACCCTGCTGGGTTTTTGCGGCATTTTTTCGTACAGCTTTTTCTTTTTCAGCGGGTTACAGTACATCAGCGCCTCGCGGGCGGCCCTGATTGTGGCCCTTAACCCCGCAGTCATGACCCTCATCGCCTATCTGTTTTACAGGGAGCGTGTAACCACGCTCAAGGTGCTGGGTATTGTGCTGTGTTTTTGCGGTGTGGCTCTGGTTGTGGGCGGGGGCGACCCGCAGGGTGCGGCAGGAGGGCGCGGCTGGCCGGGCGAGGCGCTCATTGGCGGCTGCGTGCTGAGCTGGAGCGCCTACAGTGTATTTTGCAAAAATGTGGTGCGTCAGTTGGGGCCTCTGCACACTGTTACCTATTCCATTTACGCCGGTACGGTCATGCTGGTGCTCTACGCAGCTGCCACAGGTGAGCTGCACATGGGCGCGGTATGGCGCTTTAGCCTGACCGAGATCGCAAGCCTGTTCTACCTTGGGGTGATCGGCTCTGCCGTAGCCTATATCTGGTATTACGACGGCATACAGCAGATCGGCGTGGCCCGGGCCAGTGTGTTTATTGCCCTCAATCCATTGTCGGCAGTGCTTTTTGGCGCGGCTCTGCTGGGTGAGCAGATGACCCTTGCCACCCTGTTGGGCGGGGTGCTGATAATCAGCGGCATCGTGGCTGAAAACCGGCAAAGCGGTGGAACTGCCCAGCAGAAAAGGCAGCCACCGGTTCAGTCAAAAGGCTGAGCAGCGCCAGACTGACAGGCGCAGCCTGCGGCATCAAGTATGCCGGCATCTTTTTCAAAATCTAGTTGCTCCCGACCCCAGGCGTACAGTTCTCCCAGGGCCGGGAGCAACTTTTTGCCGCGCTCGGTGAGGGAGTATTCCACCCGTGGGGGGACTTCGTTGTACTGTTTGCGGATAACCAGTCCGAAATCTTCCAGCTCGCGCAGGCACTTGGTCAGCATCATGTTGGTGACACCCCGCACACTGCGTTTGAGTTCGTTGTAGCGCACTGTTTCCTGATCAGCCAGATGCCACAGGATAGGCAGTTTCCACTTGCCGCCGATGCGCCTGAAAACATGCAGGATGGGGCATTGGGTCTTGTCGTCGTACAGGCCGCCGGTGGATGGTGCGGAAGATTTTGACATTGGTTGCTCACAAAAAGTAGGGAAGAAAAATATGCGTACTTGCGAAAATATTCTTAGAGCAGGTATACACCATGGTCAAGCGGTACCTGACAACACATCAGTCTTACCAAGGAGAAAATTATGAAAATTTACGCAATAAATGGTGGCCCGAGGAAAAAGCACAATACAGCCCAGCTGTTGCAGGCTGCGCTGGAAGGAGCCGCAGCCGCGCCCTGTGCCGAACCTGTCGAAACCGAAATGATCCACCTGTACGACCTGAACTACAACGGCTGTGTGAGCTGTTTTTCCTGCAAGCGGAAAGGCGGCAAGAGCTACGGCCACTGCGCGGTCAAGGATGACCTGACCCCTGTGCTGGAAAAACTTGCGCAGGCCGATGGTGTCATTTTTGGCAGCCCCATCTACTTTGGCAATATTACCGGCAAGCTGCGCAGCTTTTTTGAACGCCTGATGTTTGCCTACTTTGTGTACGACGAGAATTACAGCTCCCTGGCTCCCAAGCGCATGCCCACGGCCTTTGTTTACACCATGAATGTGGACAGCACCCTGATGGAGCAGTACGGCTACCGCCAGAACCTGCAGGGCATGGAAATGTTTGCGGGCCGCCTGTTTGGGGAGCCGCAGGTGCTGCACGCCTGCAATACCTACCAGTTTGACGACTACAGCAAATATGAGTGCGAGCGTTTTTCGGAATCGGAAAAAGCCGCCCATCGGGCAGTCCAGTTCCCCAAGGATCTGGAAGAGGCCCGCAAGATTGGTGCGGCCATGGTTACTGCGGGCAAATAACGCAGGGGCGCAATTCCTCAGGCTGCGTTTTTTCAACGTAAAAAGCCCCCGCTTTGCAACGGGGGCTTTTCTGCATCTTGTCTTGGGGAGCAAGCCCTTTGCGGGCTATGCGCCCAGATAGGCGGCCTTGATTTCTGGCGTATCGGCCAGCTCTGCGGCGGTGCCTTCAGCCACGATGGCTCCGGTATCGAGCACGTAGCCACGGTCGGCTACCTGAAGGGCCAGACGGGCATTCTGTTCCACCACAACCACGGTCAGGCCCTCGCTGTTGAGCTGCTTGAGCGTGCGGAACATGTCGTACATGAGCAGGGGTGAAAGACCCATGGAGGGTTCGTCCAATAGCAGCACCGAGCAATTGGTCATGAGCGCGCGTCCCACGGCCAGCATCTGCTGTTCGCCGCCAGAGAGCGTGTCGCTGCGCTGGTGCATGCGTTCCTTGAGGCGCGGAAAAAGCTCAAAAACCTTGTCCACGTCTTTCTGGATATTGTTGTCCTTGCGCGTCCAGGTGGCCAGCTTGAGATTTTCGCTCACCGTAAGGTTGCCGAAAATGTGGCGGCCCTCGGGCACAAGGTCCATCTTGAGGCGGGCCACCACGTGATGGGGCTCGGTTTTCAGGATGGATTCGCCGTTAAAGCGGATGTCGCCACTGATGACAGTGGGCGATTCCGGCGGGGTCAGGCGCATGACGGCCTTGAGCGTGGTAGACTTGCCCGCGCCGTTAGCCCCGATAAGGGTAACAATTTCGCCCTTGTTCACGTGAAACGAAATGCCGTGAAGGGCTTCAATCTTGCCATAGCCGGCGTAGAGATTTTCAACTTCCAGTAGCATCACACGTTCTCGTCGCCCAAGTAGGCCTTGATGACATCGGGGTTGGACTGAATTTCCTGCGGCGTACCCTTGGCAATGGTCTTGCCGAACTCAACAACGGTAATGTGCTGGCACAGCGACATGACCACCTTCATCTGGTGCTCGATCATCCAGATGGCGATCTTGAATTCGTCAAAGATCCAGCGGATGTGCTTGATGAGTCCGTCCACGTCTGAAGAGTTCAGACCAGCGGCGGGTTCGTCGAGCAGCAGCAGCTTGGGGTCGGTGGAAAGGGCACGGGCCAGTTCCACGCGGCGCTGCAGACCGTAGGGCAGGTTTTTGGGAAACTCGTTGGCCACATCTGCCAGTTCCATGATTTCGAGAATCTTTAAGGCCTTCTGGCGCACACGCTTTTCTTCGCGGCTATAGCGCCCGTTGTTGAGCCATGCGTCCAGCAGCCCGTAGCCCAGCCGGTGGTATTGCGACACGCAGATGTTGTCGAGCACCGTCATGTCGTTCCACAGGCGGATGTTCTGAAAGGTGCGTGCCATGCCCATGGCCGTAACCTGATGCGGCTCAAGGCGCGTATCATATGCCTGGCCGTTAAAGATGATCTGCCCCTCGGTGGCGTGGTAAAAGCCCGAAGCCAGATTGAATACCGTAGTCTTGCCAGCGCCGTTGGGGCCAATGAGGCCCACAAGGGTGTGGTCTTCAACGGCGATGGAAAAATCCGTTAGCGCAATCAGCCCGCCGAAGCGTTGCGTGACTTCTTTCATTTCAAGCAGTGCCAAGGTCAGCCCCCACTCGTTCTGGTTGTCTCTGTATCATTGGCGCTTTCAGGGCATGTCGCCCTGGGGCCAGCCGCGCTGGAGCAATCGGTTCAAAAGCCCGGCAAGGTCTGCCTGCAAACCCTTGCCACAGAGCATGCGATTGTTGCTCTAGTCTTGCTTGCCGAAGCTGACCAGCCGTTTCAGTTTGGGGAACACGTCGGTCAGTTCCCGGTTGCCCAGCAGGCCTTCAGGCCTGAACTGCATGAGCAGGATAAGAATCAGCGGGATGATAACCCACTTCCATTCCTGGCTGATATTGAACGAATCGGGCACAAAGGGCAGCATGTGCGCCACATCGCTCATGGCCGGAAGGGCAAAACGCAAAAGTTCGATAAGCAGGGTAAAGAGCACGGCCGCCAGCACAGAGCCAGAGAGCGAGCCCATGCCGCCCAGATACACCATGACCATGGCCTCGGTAGATTTCATGATGCCGAAGCTGTTGGCGTAGATGGAGCTGAACATGTGGGCGTACAGCGCGCCCGCCACACCGGCAATACCCGCCGAAACCATAAAGGCCACAAGCTTAACCCGCTTGGTGTTGACGCTCATGATTTCTGCGGCAACCTCATTCTGGCATACGGCGGGAATACCCTTGCCCAGAGTGCTGTTGACCAGGCGGTGCAGCATCATGGTTGTGATCATCACACCCAGCAGCATCCAGATCATCATCCAGGGTATTTCGGCCACGCTTTCCATGGCGCGCACAACGCTGCGCATGCCCGTGAGGCCGCGCGGGCCACCCACAAAGTCAATGTTGATGATGAGCGAAATGATGATGTAGTTGGCCGCGATGGTGATGATGGCCAGATAGTCGTCGCGCGTTTTGAACGAGGGCAGGGCCACCAGCAAGCCAAAAAGCGAGGCCACGCCACCCGCTGCTGCAAGCACAAAAGGAAAGAGCAGGGGGGCCAGCTCGGGCGGCAGCAGAGGGGCACCCATCATCTTGTTTTTGGTAAACAGAATGATGGAAATAAGCCCGCCCACATAGGCGCCCACGCACATGAAGCCCGCATGACCACATGAAAATTCGCCCATGTAGCCGTTCACAAGGTTCAGGCTTGTGGCGAATATGATGTTGAGGCCCATGAACTTGATGACCGAGAGCCAGTAGCCGTCAATCCACGAAAAGTATTCGGCAAAAACAAGCACCAGACCGCCCAGCAGAAAGAGGAGACAGTCGAGCTTTTTCTGCTGGATAACACGTTTGATGGCATAGCCGAAGCAGAGCACGCCCAGTATGGCAAGAACCGTTTGAACAAAAAGAGGCAGCATCTGACACTCCGGCTAGATTTTGGTCGTTTGCGGCATGCCGAAAATGCCCGTGGGCCGCACCCACAGGATGAGCAGCAAAATTGTAAAGGAGAACAGGTCCATATAGGTGGATGGCAAAAAGGCCACCACCATAATCTCTACAAAGGCCAGCAAAAAGCCGCCCACAAATGCGCCGCGTATGTCGCCAATGCCGCCCACAACAGCGGCGATAAAGGCCTTCCAGCCGATCATGGCGCCCATGTATGGCTCAAGGTTGGGGTAGCACATGGCAAACAGCATGCCACCAAGCCCGGCGATGCCGGAGCCCAGCACAAACGTGACCACAATGACGCTGTCGAGCGGAATGCCCATGAGTGGCAGGGCAAAGCGGTCCCACGATACGGCCCGCATGGCCATGCCCACTTTGGTGCGTGTGACAATGGTCTGCAAAAACAGAAAGACCAGCACAGCCGCTATGATAACCCATACCTTGAGGTTGGTTATCACCAGCGGGCCAATGGAATATACCGTTTTGTCGATTAGTTCAGGAAGCTTACGCTTTGTTGCGCCCAGCAGTGCGAGGTTGCCGTTTTCAAGGATAAGGCCGCACATAAGGGCTGTAATAACCACATACAGCCTGTGTGCGCCCTTGCGGCGCAGGGGGCGGTAGGCGATGCGTTCAAGCGTAACGCCCACAAGTGCTGTAAGGCCCATGGTGAGCACAATGGTCAGCCACAGGGTCATTGGCTGCGAAAGGCCAAGCCCGTCGGACGAAATCAGGTATGTGGCAACAAAGAACGAAATGTAGGCCCCAACCATAAAAATATCGCCGTGGGCGAAGTTGATGAGGCGCAGCACCCCGTAAACCAGGGTGTAGCCCAGGGCAATCAGGGCGTAAAAGCTGCCCCATTGCAAGGCGTTGAGGGTCTGTTGCAGCAAAAAGTCCATAGGGCTACCCAAAAGCTGGCGGTTACAGTGTGCGTAGTCTGTACTAGTTGGCTTGCTTTCCACCAATCAGGTGGAAAATGTGTAAATAATCTGCCGGTCGCGAGCCTGCATGGTTCGAGCGTTACCGGATATGACAAAAAAATTCAGCGTATTACGCGTCATTGAGCTGCTTGCCCTGTGGAAAGGACAATATGAGTAGGTCAGCACCATTTGTGCTTATATTACAAAAATGTGTAAAAAACCATTCTTATTTGTCAGGGTGTGCCATATCTGGCGTGCGGTGTGCTCAATGCCACACCGGGGCAGCTGATCGTCCAAGCCGGAGTCTATGCCGCCGCGCGGCCCCTGTGGGGTAGGCCGCGCGGCAGTGCCAATAACTCTATTTGGGGCAGACAGATTCCACGAAGGCGAATGCGCCAGTTTCCGTCACGCGCACGATAACAGCACACTTGATGGGGTCGCGGTTTTCGTCAAACTTCATGCTACCCGTGATGCCGTCAAATTTTTCCATGCCAGCCATGTTGTCGCGGATGATCTTGCGTTCCTTCTTGAGGTCGGGGTCGATCTTGCCGTTCTTCTGGATGGCCTGAAGCACGATGTTGATGGAGTCCCAGGTCAGAGCGGCAACGTCGTCCGGCACATAGCCATACTTGGCCTTGTACTTGTCGATGAATTCCTTGGTCTTGCCGGTGGCGCCTTCAGCGGTGTAGTGGGTGGAGAAGTACTGGTTGACGCAGTCCTTGCCACAAAGGTTGAAGAGTTCGGCAGAACCCCAGGCGTCAGAACCCATGAAGGGGCCCTTGTAGCCGAGGTCACGGGCCTGAGGCACGATAAGGGCCGCAAAGCTGTAGTTTTCAGGCACAAAGATAAAGTCGGGCTTGGCGGCGATGATCTTGGTCAGCTGGGCCGAGAAGTCCTGGTCTTTGGGACCGTGCGATTCCATGGCCACCACAGAGCCCTTGCCGTGGGTCTTTTCAAAGGCTTCCTTGAAGTTGTCGGCAAGACCCTTGGAGTAGTCGTTGGAGACTTCAAACAGCACGGCGGCCTTTTTGGCGCCAAACTTCTTGGTGGTAAAGTCAACGGCCACAGGAGCCTGGAAGGGGTCAAGGAAGGCGCCGCGGAACACCCAGGGGCGGTCCTTGGTGGCGTCGGGGTTGGTGGACCAGGGGGTGATCATGGGAACCTGTTCGTCATTGGCAACAGCGCCTGCGGGCACGGCCTGACGGGAAGACTGCGGGCCTACAATGGCCATGACCTTGTCACGCTCAATAAGCTTCAGGGTGACGTTAACGGCAGATTCGGGTTTGGATTCATTGTCTTCATAAATAAATTCAAGTGGGTACATCTTGTCACCCACTTTCAGCCCGCCCTTGGCGTTGATCTCTTCCTTCAGCATTTCAGCCGCGTACTTGGAACCTTCACCCACCTTGGGAATTTCACCGGTAAGGGGGATGGGGAACCCGATTTTGATTGGAGCTTCTGCGGCCATGGCCGCCTGCCCCACGAAGAGAGACAGGGCACAGACTGACGCTACTTTCAGCAAATTCATGAAGGCCTCCCGAGTTTTATGTGCAGTTACAGGGGTGTACCAAATTACGGTAAGCCAGGATAAAGCAAAAAGCATCCCTTTTTGCTAACCATCTGGAAAAACAAATTATTAATTAAATCAGAGTCTGGAGAAATTACGTTTCGGTAACTTTTGTCAGTGTAAACCATACAACTTAGTGAAAATACAAACCGATTATTAGAGCATGAACCTTGTCTCATATGTGGTATCGTAAGTCAAATATGATACCATTATGGGTTTGTAGTGGGTGGAATAGCAGCTAATGCACATTTAATAGTTTGATTTTTAAGACTTTTATCGTTTGCGTGTAGGTGTGATCTTTCGGGCGGTAATCGCCCGGATGGTGTATTGCGACGCGCCAGTTCAACTCTTGAGGCGGGTGATGAAATTTAACTATGTGATTCTACAGATAAAAAATATGTTTTCAGCAAAAATACGTTTTGGTGGTTTTGCAGGCCTGCTTGCTGGGGGCGGAGATCCAAAGGTGTATAAAAAACAAAAAAACCAGCATGGTAACAGTGTTTTTTGTGTTTCTACGAAATGGTAGTCTTTGTCTTGAGTGGAACAGATGGCCGGTTCTGAAAAATATGGAGCCTGCGCAGGAGTTCAAATCAGATTCGCCAGACAAGCCGTGCGCAAAAAAACATGCGGTATATAAGCACGATTCTGTGACAAGCGCCACACAAAAACGTGTTCCCGCTTCGGCCATTTGCGCCCAGCAGCCACTTGCTGGCCAGTGTTGTCAGCCGGTTATGGAGGTGCTGCGCCCGAGGCGAACTTAATAGCCCGAAGCCAGACCATCACTGCGGGGGTCTGTGGCTCCAAAGAGTATGCCCATTTCATGGTCGCACAAAATGGCACCCGCGTGACCCATCAGATCACTGAAACTGCCCAGTACCTCCACGTCGTGCCCTCGTTGCCGCAGGTTATCGGCAACCTGCGGGGCAAAACGCCCCTCGATGCGCAGGTTGTTGACTGGCAGGCCCCAGCTGCGGCCATACAGCCAGCGCGGTGCAGCCACTGCATCGTGTGGGCTCAGGCCAAAATCAACCATGCGCGTCACAAGGGCAGCCTGGGTTTGCGGCTGGCCTTCACCCCCCATTGTTCCATACACAAGCCAGGGCTTGCCGTCTTTGCGCAGCATGGGTGGGTTGAGGGTATGCATGGTTCGTTTGCGGGGTTCAAGCGTATTCACATGGCCCGGGTCGAGCGAAAAAAAACTGCCCCTGTTTTGCAGCAAAACTCCTGTGTCGCCAGCAACAATGCCTGCACCAAAATCGTGAAAGATGCTCTGGATGGCGGAAACAGCGTTGCCCTGCGCATCTACAACACCGAACCAGCAGGTGTCTCCCTTGGGTTCCAGCGGGTTGCCGGGGACATGGGCGCGGTCCATGCGGATGCGCTGCGCCAGCTCGCGGCCGTGTTCGGGCGAGAGCATGTGTTCCAGTGGAATCTTGGCAAAATCAGGGTCGGTAACATAGGCATCGCGTTCGGCAAAGGCCAGTCTTGTGGCCTCTACCACTGCGTGGATGTGGTCTGCGCTGCCTTCGCCAAGACTTGCCACGTCCATGTGCGCAAGAATGTTGAGAATGGAAAGCGAGGCCACACCCTGGGTGTTGGGGGGCAGGTTGCAGGCCTCAAGGTCGCGGTAGCGCACGCGCAATGGTGTGACAGATTCCGCCTTGTGCCGGGCAAAATCATTGGCGGTCAGCAGGCCGCCGTTGTCTGCAAGCCAGCGGGTTATGCGTTCGCCCAGCTCGCCTTCATAAAAGGTGCGTGCTCCCTCACGGGCGATGAGGTTCAGCGTGGCGGCAAGTTCTGGCAGGCGTAAGCGCTCGCCCACATGCGCCGGTTTGCCTGTGGGTAAAAAAGTGCGGGCAAAGCCCGGCTGGTTTTGCAGCTGCCTATATCCCCTGGGGTCTGCCTTGCTGTCTTCATGCAGCCAGTACGAGAGTGAAGGCGCTACGGCAAAACCATTCTCGGCAAGGGCGATGGCCTCCTGCAGCAGGTCGGCCAGTGCAAGTGGGCTGCCCCACGAGCGACTGAGAGTGTGGGCGGCATCCCAGCCAGAAACAACACCCGGTACGGTGCAAGCCGCCAGCGGCCCGCGTAGGGGAATGGCCGACAGGCCTTTTTGGGCAAAAAAGGCGCGCGTGGCCTTTTCGCCTGACCGACCACTGGCGTTGATGCCGTGCAGCGTGCCTGTGGAGGCTTCGTGCGCCAGCCAGAAGTTGTCGCCCCCTATGCTGCACATCTGGGGGTATACCACGGCCAGCACTGCCGCCACGGCAATGGCCGCATCAAGGGCTGTGCCGCCCTTGCGCAGCATGTCCACCCCTGCCTGGGTGGCAAGGTAGTGGGGCGAGGTCACCATGCCACGTGTGGTCATGGGGTCAAAGCGCTGCGGTTCTGTCTGGGCATAGGGGCTGGACGTAAAGTGCATGGCATCCTCTGCTGAAAAAAGTTCTTGGCCTTTCAGCAGACTAGCGGGTGGGGCAGTATGCGTCAAACAGCCAGAAGAGGTGCCATAAAAGCCCGTTGAGGGCCGAAAAAAAAAAGCGTAAGCAGGGGCCAAGCGCCGCGGTGCAGCGGCCAATGACAGAGCATGCAACCGCGCCCTGCGCGGTGCGAAGGACAAATTATGGGCACAACGCTGATGCTGTTTGCCGTAGGGCTTGCGGGAAGTTTTGTTTTTGACCGGTTCGACCTGCCCGGTGGAGCCATGACCGGAGCCATGATTGCCGTGGTCATTTTCAAAAGCTGCGGTTCCATCACCGCACCAGACATGACGCACTGGGTGCGCTTTCTGGTTTATGGCTGCGTGGGGGTTATTGTGGGCAACATGTACAACCCGGGCATGCTTGATGCCGTGCGCGAAACATGGCCCATGATGCTGCTTTCAACTTGCATCATTCTGATGGCAGGTCTGCTGTGCACCTGGATAGCCGTGCGCTGGGGGGGGCTGTCTGTGGGTGGGGCCTATCTGGCCACCAGCCCCGGCGGCTTCAACGCAGTTGTGGCCCTTTCGGGCGGCACGGGAGCAGAGGCCCCCATGGTCATGGTGTACCATCTGGTGCGTATCTATGCCATTGTGCTGCTGTCACCATTTGTAGGCAAGCTGCTGATGTCTTTATCGAAATAATTTCGACATCATTCGCTGTGCGCTTTCAATGCCCCTGCCGGAATCTGGCGGGGGCTTTTTTAACGGCTCAGCAGCAGAATAATGCCACCCAGGGCGGGCAGCAGCACCATGCAGCTTTTGAGCAGCAACTGTGGGGCCATGCGGGTAAACTTGGCCCCCACATACGCGCCAATAATCTGACCGGCCAGAACCTGCACAAACAGGGTGGGGTCGAGATGTCCCGCCGCCAGAAAGCCCAGACTGCCCAGTACCGCAATGGGCAATATGACCAGCATGGTCGTGCCCACGGTCTGGTAGAGCGGCACGTTGAAAATAATCAGCAGGGTCAGCTGGATAAAGGGCGTGGCCCCCACGCCGCAGGCACCGGAAACAAGTCCGTTGAACATGCCCACAACGCTGGTAAGCAGCCAGAAGCGCATCCCACCGGTATTGTTGCAGCGTATGCTGAACACGGGGTGCTTGGGGTGAAACACTCGCAGGTAGATAAGCAGGGCCGAAAATATGAGGACAATGCCGGTGAGGGGCTTGAGCGTTTCAGAAGCAAGAGAAGACGAAATGTGTGCGCCCCAGAAGGCCCCCACCGCGCCAAACGCGCCCATGAGCAGGCCCAGACGGCGGTTTACGTTGCCCTCGCGAAAGTGGCTGATGGAGCCGGAAAGCGAGGTAAAGGCCATGGCAGCCAACGATGTGCCCAGGGCCACATGCATGGGGATGTTGAATCCCACGCTGAGCATGGTGATCATGACCCCCGCGCCGCCAGCACCCACAAAGCCCAAAAGTATTCCCAACAAAAGCATGGCGGCAAAAATAAGCATAAAGCACCTGCGATACGTGGCCGCCCGGGGCGGCATAAGAGTGGCATTTCAGACAGGTCGAGGGTAACGGCCCGCATTTGCGCACGCTAGCCCCGCAGGGGATGGGGTGCAAGCCGAAATTTTGCGCCTTGCCCCCTCCTGGCCCATCTACGTATGTTTTTGGGCACGAACCAAAGACGTTAAGATGTGGCGGCTCTTTGGGTTCGTGCCAGCTCCCCTCAGATATGTGCGGCCCTTTGGGCTCGCATAAGCGTATCCCACGCCCGCACATAAAAAATCAGGTAGCGGCAGCACACGTAGGCCACCACCACGGTGGCAACGATCATTTCAAGCACGGCAAAAAACTTGAGCTGCAGGCTGTATTCCAGAGCGGCCGGATAGGCGGCCAGCATGTCGGAAACCTTGTACAGCGCCGTAGCACCCACCGCCATGGGAAAGGTATAGGCCGCAAAGCCGGGGGTAAAGGGCAGACGCAGCAGTTTGAAAAACGCCACGTAGATAATGCTGGTCATCAACACGGCAACCCCAAGCAGCAGGCTGCACAGCAGCAGCGAGGGCGAGGGCTCAAGGCTCAGGTAAGCCACCAGCGAAAGGCTGGCTGGCGCGGCCAGAATGGCGATGGTGGGTTTGGAGGCGTCTTCAATCTGGTTGGCAAAAATGAGGCGGTACCACATGACGGGCAGCAGGGCGGCGTAGCTCACCATGCCAAAGACCATCAGGCCGTATGCAAGGTTGTAGTAGGACTGGCCTGGCACGGTCATGGCCGCAACGCTAATGCCCACAAAGGGCACAAACCAGCTGGGCACCATGTGGTGCAGGCTGAACTGCCTTACCCGAAAGGCTACAAAGGCCAGCAGCAGGCACAGGTGCAGGCCCACGGCAAACAGCCACAGGCCCTGCGCAGCCCGCGCGTCAACAATGCTCAGGCTTTTGGATTGCAGCATCAGTGCCATGGCAATGGTGGGCAAAATGCTGCCCAGCACGGGGTGACGCAGTTCTTCGAGCAGCAGGCGCGGGTTGAATGCAAATTTGCCCGCCAGCAAGAAGGTAAGCGTCATGGAGGTCAGCGCCCCAAGCACCTGACCGAAATTGTGGAGAGGCAGGCTTTTTTCAAGCCCCATGCCCAGGCTGGCTATGCCCAGCGCCAGGCCCGCAAGCGGAGTGGGAACGGCACGAAAGAAACTGCGTATGCTCTGCAACATAAAAATATCCTCGGTTGTGGTCTGCTTGCGGGTTTGCCATGAAAATGGCATTAAGAAAATCGAAATGAATTTAATATAACGTATAAAATAATTAAACGTTAGCTTGGTGCAAACAAGGTGCAGGCATGACTCTCAAACAGTTGCAGGTATTTATCGCGGTCGCACGCTATGAGAATCTTGGGCAGGCTGCAGATGCCCTTTTTCTTACCAAGGGTGCAGTATCACAGGCTTTGCAGGAGCTGGAGCGGCATCTAGGCGTGCGGCTTTTTGACCGGGTTCACCCGCACCTGCGGCTGAATCATGAGGGCGCACAGCTGCGCCCTCTTGCAGACGAAATGCTGCAAAGGGCCGAGGCCATGGAGCGTCTGTTTCAGGCTGGAGGGGCATGTTTTTTGAACGTGGGGGCGAGCAAGACCATCGGCAACTATCTGCTGCCGCAGCTGCTGTGCGATTTTGAAAAACAGAACGCTTGGCTGCCCAAGGCGCAGATTGCCAATACGGCGCGTCTGCTTGAGCTGGTGGAGACCTACACGCTGGATGTGGTTTTGCTGGAGGGCGAGCAGCACCTGCCGCAAATGGAGTCAGTGCAGTGGTTGCAGGACGAAATGGCCGTAGTGGCCTGCCGGGGGCATTCGCTGGCAGACGGCAAGGCTCACGCCCCCGAAGAACTGGCGGGCCAGCGCTGGATACTGCGCGAACCCAATTCCGGCACCCGGGCCTATTTTGAACACACCCTTGGGGCGCTTATCGCGCCGTACAACGTGGCCTTGAGCCTCAGCTCCACCGAGGGTGTGCTGGGCATGGTTGAGCGGGGCATGGGCATCACCTTTGCCTCGCGGCTCATGGCCGAGTTGCCGGGCTTCAGCAGCAGGTTTTCCATAATCCGGCTCAACCGTCAGTTTTCACGTACGTTTACGATTTGCTGGCATCAATCCAAGTACCATTCGGCGGGCATGGACAGTTTTATCCGTTTTTGCCGGGCGTGGTCGCCTGCCAGAAAATAGCCTGTACGCCCAAGCCCTCCCCTGCCCGCACCTTGCCTAGCGCTGACGCGTGAGGTGGTACACGCGCGGCACCATGTACATGAGGCTGAACTGCCCCCGCGTGGGTTCATAGCGCGTGGCAACCACTACAGAACCAAGGTTCCACAGGTGGGCATCATCGCCCTCGCCAGCGGAGGCTGGCCCAAAGCGATCGGTGACCATCTTGAGGATGAGCGCCTCAACGCTGTTGTCGGGCGCGGCATAATCCAGCTCAAGAAAGCCCAGCGGCGCAGGGTCGCCGGGGCCATAGCAGATGGCCATCTGGCGCGCGCCGGGGGCAACCTTGGAGGCGTCGTAGAGGTCGCAGATGTAAGCGTTGTCCTCACGCGTGACCGTGGCGCCGTACTGCTTGAGGGCCGCACGCATGGAGTTTCTGTCCGTATTGTCCAGCCGCTGGCCGAACAGCACGGCCTCTGGGCGTGTGGGTTCGGCGCGGGCCATTTCTTCCAGATCCTTCATGGCGTTGGTGTCGCCGTTCATGGCGGCGGCATAGAGCAGCAGTACCGCACGCGCTGGGTTCTTGGTCACGCCCTGCCCGCTGCGGTAAAAATGCCCAAGCCGGAACAACGCCTCTGTCTGCTGCTGTGCGGCAGCACGGCTGTACCACGCCGCTGCGGCCTTGAAATCTTGCGATACTCCCCGGCCAAGCTCGTACAGCATACCCAGATTGTACTGGGCTTCGGGCTGGCCCTGCCGGGCGGCAAGGTCAAACCAGCGGGCGGCCTCGGCGGGGTTGGCCTCTATGCCGCGCCCCTGCTCGAGCATACGGCCATAGTTGCTCATGCCAGAGGGGTGGCCGGTCTTGGCCGATTCGGCAAACCAGTGCAGTGCCCGGCCCATGTCGGGCTCCACGCCCTGACCAAGGTCGTACAGTACGCCAAGGTTGTTCATGGCCTGACCGTCGCCCGCTTCGGCATGTTTGCGCCAGATGCTCTCTGCCGTGGCATAGTCGCCCTTGGCGTAGGCCATGGCGGCTTCCTCTGCCTGGGTGGGGGGGGCGTTTTTT